>JAYRVL010000626.1:0-1811 GCA_041918575.1 Anaerolineae bacterium
CCACCGCGCATCACCTGGCTGGCCAACCAACCAGCGATCAACCCAACAACGATCCATGCAAGAATACCCATAATCCTACCCTTTCCTTCCTACGCTTTCTTTTGCCGAGAGAAGACTGGCTCCACCAACAACCTGGCAGATCGCTTTTCTTTCTGGTCGTAGTCTATCGGAAGTGGTCAGCCCTGTCGTCTGCAATTACGATTGATTTTACATAGCAAAAAGGGCCGCCTGAGAAGGCAGCCCTTGATACGTTTAATGTACATGGTTTGGTGTAGACGTTCCACATTCTCTACCCTTGGGTGACAGAGGAAAAACAAACGGGTTCTTAAGTAAGAACTATTACACCGCTTGCCTCACCTACGTGAGATACTATGTAAACTCTGTTCATTCTTTCCAGGGAGCATAACCTATGCCAAGCACATTGACCTATCCGGGCGTCTATGTCGAGGAAATCGCCAGTGGCGTGCGCACCATCACAGGGGTCAGTACGTCCGTTACTGCGTTTGTCGGTTCGGCGCGGCGCGGGCCGATCAATCAGGCCACTCGCATGTTGAGCTTCAGCGACTTCGAGCGCCGGTTCGGCGGTCTCAGCGCCAATTCGGAACTGAGTTACTCGGTACGCCAGTTCTTTACGAATGGCGGCAGCGAAGCGTGGGTGGTGCGACTGACCAAGGATGCCGGCCCCGCCGCGCGCATCTTGCAGAACAGCACGCTGACCAACGTCCTGGAGCTCACAGCACAGGATGAAGGCTTCAGCGGCAACGGCATCGAGGTGCGCATAGACACCAGGACCGCGAACCCGGCCAGCACCTTCAATCTGACGCTGAGCTACACCTCGCAAGAGGCGCCCGATGAGAACCGCAGCGAGACCTTCCAGAATCTCTCCATGAACAGCCACGATGCCCGCTACGTGGAGAATATCTTGCGCACCTCACAACTGGTGATTGCCAAGCGGGTGGCATCCCTCGCCGTGCTGGTGGCGTTGGGCGCCGGCACGAGTCTCAGCGGTGACCTGGCTTCGGGTGGCGCCTTAATAAACGTAGCGACGCTGAAAGATGCGAACCACGACCAGTTCCAGGTTTCCGTCAACGGCTCCCCTCCTGTACCCGTCCAAATCGCCGACGCCGACCTGGTCGGCGCGAACGATGTAGCACGGCTGGCCGCCCTCTGCACCGCGATCACGGCCAAGGTTACCGCCGCGGCAGGCAGCAATCCGCTGGTGGCCGGCTTCACCTGTGCGCCCGACGGCAACCGCATCCGCATGACCTCCGGCGTCGCGGGCGAGGCTTCCAGCGTGCGTGTGCTGCCCGGAGCTCGCAACGACCTTTCGGCCCGCCTGAAGTTGGGCACAGCCAACGGCGGCGCCGAAACCGATGCCGTGGCGACGCTTCGTCCTGCGGAGATGCCCGATCACGGCACACTCACCGGTGACGTGTTGGTTGCGGCTGATGTGCCCGCCAACGCTGCTGATCCTGCTGCGATCCCCAGTCCAACCCACAACAGCTTCAAGATCAGTCTCGATGGCGATACAACTGCCGTCGTAAACTTGGGCAATACGGCTGTTGGAGGCGGCAGCCTTGGGGACCGGCTGGGCATGATCGCCGACCGGATTCAGACGGCCGTGCGTGCCCTCAAGCCGTCCAAGCCCGCTTATCGCGACTTCACGGCCACAGTGAGTGGCGGCAACCGGCTTGTCCTGACATCCGGCTCACGCGGGGCTGGCTCGTCCGTCGTCGGCGGCGCTGCCGACAGCAGCGACATCGCCGGTAACCTCAAACTGTTGGTCGGAGCCACGACCACGCTACCGCAGA
>JAYRVL010000627.1:0-5458 GCA_041918575.1 Anaerolineae bacterium
ACCCCGACTGACACCCCGACTGACACCCCGATCGCGACCGCCACCCCGACCGCGACCGCCACCCCGACTCCCCTTCCCTGCTGTGATTTCAACGGGGATGGCGAGCAGGACGTGATTGACGTTCAGATTGCGGCCGTGGTCTGGATGACGCCCAATCCACACTACGACTTCAACGGCAACGGTGTGGTGGACATCTATGATATCGGGGTGGTAGTGGCAGCCTGGAAGATGCCATTGGCCACTCCAATCGTGAGCCAGGCAGACGAATCGAACCATAGGAGACATGTGGCATGAAAATTGTGATGGTAGGAGTAGGCGCAGTGGGAGCCAGCGCGGCCTATGCCCTGATGATCAGCGGGCTGGCAGCCGAGATTGTGCTGATTGATGTCAACGAGCGCAAGGCCGAGGGCGAGGCGATGGACCTGATGCATGGCGCGCCGTTCGTACGGCCGGTGACAATTCGCTCGGGAAACTATGCGGACTGCGTCGGTGCGCAGATTGTGGTGATTACGGCCGGCAGCGCGCAGCGCCCCGGCGAGACCCGCCTGGATCTGGTCAAGCGCAATGCGGACATTTTCGGGCAAATGATCCCCCAGATTGTGGCGGCGGCCCCGGATGCGATTCTGCTGATCGTCTCCAACCCGGTGGACATTCTCACCTACGTCAGCCTCAAACTATCGGGTTTGCCGGCCAGCCGGGTGATCGGCTCTGGCACGGTGCTGGACACGGCCCGCCTGCGCGCCCTGGTGGGGCAGCGTTTGAGCGTTGATCCGCGCGGTGTGCATGGCTACGTGGTCGGTGAACATGGCGACAGCGAGGTGGTGGTCTGGAGCCGCGCCACGGTGGCTGGACTGCCGGTGGAGGAGTTTTGCCAGCAGCGGGGCATCGCCTACAGCGCGGCGCTGCGTGATGACATCAGCACGCAGGTGCGCCGCGCAGCCTATGAGATCATCGAGCGCAAGGGCGCAACCTACTACGCCATCGGCCTGGGCATTCGGCACATCGTGGAGGCGATTTTGCGCGACGCCAACACAATTTTGACTGTTTCCACGCTCATGACGGGTCAGTTTGGCATGCAGGATGTGTGCTTGAGCCTGCCCAGCGTTGTGGACCACGGCGGCGTGGAAGGTGTGCTAAGGCCCGATCTCAGCCCCGATGAACTGATCGCCCTGCAGCGATCGGCCAGCCTGCTGCGGGAGGTGGCCGCATCGGTGGGGATCTAGCGCCGTGCGCCCATTGGAATTCCTGGCGCGCCCATAACGGAGATTGACAAGTATCCCCCATCATGCTACAATGACGGTAGTGACAAAAGGCACGATGTCATTCCCATACAAAATCAGGTGTCGTAGTCGTCACCTCACACGTCGTGTGGGGTGATGTTTTGTATAGCGTCTGGCGCGTGGCATTCAGTAATGAACCCTGGGAGGTTGCGTGTCGTTGGACTATATCCCACTCTTGGTGCTTTTCATCATCGCTGGTCTGTTTGCAGCCATCGCGATCATTGTTCCTTCGGTGCTCGGTCCCCAACGCCCAACAAAAGCCAAGCTCTCCCCGATCGAATCGGGCATGACCCCGTTCCATGATGCGCGACGCCGTTTTCCCGTTCAATACTACGTGGTGGCCGTGCTTTTCATCCTCTTTGATATCGAGGTCATCTTCCTTTACCCCTGGGCGGTGCTGCTCGGTCAACTCGGCCTGTTTGGCCTGATCGAGATGGGTGTCTTTGTCCTTCTCCTCCTGGTTGGCTACATCTACGTGTGGCGCAAGGGCGCCCTGGACTGGAGTTAGGCGCATGGGTCTTGAGAATCAATTACCGGACGATTCCGTCATCACCACAACGCTTGAAAAAGCGGTCAATTGGAGTCGCAGCAACTCGGTGTGGCCCTTGTTGTTTGGCCTGGCCTGCTGCGCCCTCGAAATGATCGCCAGCGGCATCTCCCGGCATGACATTGCCCGCTTTGGCTCCGAACTCTTCCGCGCCTCGCCACGCCAGGCTGACCTGATGATTGTCTCTGGCCGCGTGTCCAACAAGATGGCCCCGGTCATCAAGCGCTTGTACGATCAGATGGCCGAACCAAAATGGGTCATCGCCATGGGCATCTGCGCTTCGGCCGGCGGCCCCTTCAACAACTACGCCATCATTCAGGGCGTGGATAAGATCATTCCGGTGGATGTCTATGTCCCCGGCTGCCCCCCGCGCCCCGAAGCCCTTCTGTACGCGCTGACCAGGCTGCAAGAGAAAATCAGCCGCGAGAAGTTGGGGCGCTTCCCCAACGCGCAAGCCGCCCAGCCAGAAAAAGCAGCCGCCTGATCACCGCGCTTCTGCGGTGACAGCGACGCGCCCGTGAGTCAAGCGAGACTGGATTCAATCATTTATGGACTCTGCTGCAAGCACAACCGTTCGTGTGGACGAAGCCTTGCGTGCTCGTTTTGGTGACGCCATTCTGGAGAGCGCCGAACTCTACCCCGGCGACCCCTCTGTCACCGTGCGGGCCGATAAGGCGTTCGCGGTGGCGCACGCGCTGCGCGATGAGCACGGTTTCGACCTGATGTCCGATGCCACGGCCATTGACGGCTTGAAGTTGGGCTACAGCCCGCGCTTTACCGCTATTTGGAATCTGTACGATTCGACCCGTGGTCGCAAGATGCGCCTGCGTGCGCCCGCGCCGGGCGGCGATTCACCCCGGGTACCCAGCCTGACTCCCCTGTGGGCCGGCGCCAACTGGATGGAACGCGAGGCCTTCGATTTGCTCGGCGTGCGCTACGATGGGCACCCCGATTTGCGCCGCATCCTGCTGCCGGACAACTGGCAGGGCCACCCGCTGCGCAAGGATGCCCCACTGGGCGGCGAACCAGTGCCTTTCACCGTCACCTGGGGCGAACCGGAGTTCGCCAACTTGGGTCGTCAGATTCTCACGGCCGAACTACCGGCGTCGGTCCTGCCGGCAGGCATGGACAGCGCCAGCCACATGGTGATCAACATGGGGCCGCAGCATCCCAGCACGCACGGCGTCCTGCGCCTCATCGTGGAACTGGACGGCGAACACGTGGTGCGCGTGGCGCCCGATGTCGGCTATCTGCATTCAGGCTTCGAGAAATCAGGCGAAAGCAAACGCTACAAGGACTTTGTTTTCTACACCGACCGCATGGATTACGCGTCGGCCATGCAGAACAACCTGGCCTACTGCGTGGCGGTGGAGTGTATGCTCGGCGCCGAAATTCCGCCGCGAGCGCAGGTCATTCGCGTCATCATGGCGGAATTACAGCGCATCGCCTCGCACCTGCTCTGGCTGGCAACCCATGTGCTGGACCTTTCCGGCACCATCATGTCGCTGCTCATGTACGCCTTCCGCGAGCGTGAGATGATTCTCGACCTGTTCGAGATGGTGTGCGGCGCCCGTTTGACCACGTCGTACATCCGCGTCGGCGGCGTTTGGCAAGACCTGCCGCCCGCGTTCCTGCCCCGCCTGCGCGATTTCCTGACCCTGATGCCCAAGCAGGTGGATGAGTACGAACGCATGTTGACCGACAGCGTCCTGTGGAAGGCCCGCACGCAGGGCGTTGGCGTGCTGACGCGCGAGCAGGCGCTGGCGCTGAGTTGCACCGGCCCCATGCTGCGCGGCAGCGGCGTCAAGTACGACATTCGCAAGGTGCGACCTTACTCCGGCTATGAGAACTACGATTTCGAGGTACCCATTTCGGAATTGGGCGACACCTACGGACGTTACCTGGTGCGCATGCAGGAGATGCGCCAGAGTCTGCGCATCATCGAACAGGCTGTTGCCAACCTTCCCGATGGCCCGGTGAAGACGGCCGACCGTAAGGTGGCTCTTCCCCCACGCGCAGAATTGGACCGCAGCATGGAATCGCTCATTCATCACTTCAAGTTGATGACCGAAGGCTTCCATGTGCCGCCGATGGAGATCTACTCGACCATCGAAGCCTCCAAGGGTGAACACGGCTACTTCATCGTCTCCGATGGCAGCGCCAAGCCCTACCGCCTGCACGTGCGCGGCCCGTCGTTCGTCAACCTGCAATCGCTCGATACGATGGCCCGCGGCCACTTGCTTTCGGACCTGGTCGCGGCCATTGGGTCGCTGGACATCGTGTTGGGGGATGTGGATCGGTAGGAGAGGCTGGGGATCGGAGATTGGGGATCGAAAACCGGGGACTGGGCACCGGAGATTATCGAGAGTTGACACATGCTTTCTGACGCAGCGAAAACTGAAATCAAGGAACTGATGGCGCGCTACCCGCAGAGACTTTCGGCCCTGGCGCCGGCGCTCTATGTGGCCCAGCGTGAGGCGGGCTGGCTGCCGGCAGCCGCGCTGGAGGATATCGCTCACCTCTTTGGCCTGATGCCGGCCGAGGTGGAAGAAGTGGCCTCCTTTTATTCTATGTTCAATCTGCACCCGGTGGGTGAGTACCACCTGGAGGTGTGTACCAACGTGCCTTGCCAATTGCGCGGAGCCAAAGGCTGCGCCAATCAGCTCAAGCAGGCGCTGGGGGTTGATTATGGGGAGACGACGCCCGACGGCAAGTTCACGCTCGATCATATGGAATGCCTCGGCTCGTGCGGCTCCGCGCCGATGTTCATGGCGACGGAGCGCGCGACCGGCAAGATTCGCTATTTCGAGGAGCTTGACGCGCCACAGAAAGTGGGGCAGGCCCTCGATCTGATCCGCTCCGGCCAGGGCTTCGACACCTGTGAACGCTTCCCGGCCGGGCCTCATACGCACGGGGGCATGGAACCGCGTTTTCTGCTCGCCAATGTGGACAAGCCCGATTCACACACGATCGAGGTTTACATCCGTGACGGCGGCTATGAGACCGCACGCCTGGCGCTGACGACCAAGACGCCCAAAGAGGTGCTCGAAGAGGTCAAGGTGGCCAACGTGCGCGGCCGCGGCGGCGCCGGTTTTCCCGCAGGAACCAAATGGGGCTTCTTGCCGGCCGGCGTCTACCCGCGCTACCTGGTGGTCAACGCGGATGAGTCGGAGCCGGGCACCTTCAAGGACCGCATGATCATGGAGTATGACCCCCATCAGTTGATCGAGGGCATCATCCTGGCGGCCTACGCAGTCGAATGCAAGCAGGCCTTCATCTATATCCGCGGCGAATACTACTTTGCCTACACCCGTCTGCTGCAGGCCATCGCCCAGGCCAAAGCCAGGGGGTGCCTGGGCAAGCAACAGTTTGGCACTGAGAACGAATTGGACATCATCGTCCATCGCGGCGCGGGCGCGTACGAGTGCGGCGAAGAGACCGCGCTGCTCAGCTCGCTGGAAGGAGGGCGCGGTCATCCACGCCTCAAGCCGCCCTTCCCGGCCGTCGAAGGACTGTATCGCAAGCCGACGGTGGTCAACAATGTGGAGACAATCTGCAACGTGGGTCACGTCATCCGCCACGGCGCAGCCTGGTACAAGACTTACGGTACCGAAAAGAGCACCGGCTTTCG
>JAYRVL010000628.1:0-1858 GCA_041918575.1 Anaerolineae bacterium
CGACCGCAGCCGGAGTTACTATGATTGGTGTTTCTCTTGAACGAACTGGAGTAAGATAATGATTGTTACTGAGCGAACGACTGAGCTGGCAGACCTGGTTGTCAAGGTGCAGGCGGGCGAGCGCCTGGGCTTCGACGATGGGGTGCGCCTTTTCCAATCGCACGATTTGCTGACCATTGGCCTAATGGCCGATCTGATCAATACCCGGCTGAACGGTGGGCGTTATGTCTACTTCAACCAGAACCGCCACATCAACCCGACCAATGTGTGCGCGTTTCACTGCAATTTCTGCTCGTTCCGCCGTGATGAGGGCGAAGCGGGCGCGTACACCTGGCATGCGGACGAGATCGTGGAGCATGTGCGGCCGGACGCCCTGCCCAACGTGAGCGAGTTCCACATCGTGGGCGGGCTGCACACCAGCGAGCCGTTCACCTATTATGAAGATTTCCTGGCCGCGCTCAAGAAGACCTATCCCTGGATTCACCTCAAGGCCTTCACCGCGGTCGAGATTGACTTCTTCGCGCAGATGACCGGCATGAGCCATGAGCAGGTGCTGCGCCGGCTGATGGCCGCGGGGCTGGACTCGATGCCGGGCGGGGGCGCGGAGATCTTCCATCCCGACATCCGGCGCAAGATCTGCCCGGAAAAGGCGGACGGCGCCACCTGGTTGGCAATTCACCGCACCGCGCACCGCCTGGGGCTGCGCACCAATGCCACCATGCTCTACGGTCACATCGAAGGCCCGGAGCACCGGGTGGATCATCTCCTGCGCCTGCGCGACCTACAGGACGAAACCGGCGGCTTCCAGACCTTCATCCCCCTGCGCTTCCATGCCGACAACAACGCGCTGGGTCAGCGCGCCAACTGGACCACCGCGCACGACACGCTCAAGACCCTGGCGGTCAGCCGCATCCTGCTGGACAATTTCTCGCACATCAAGGCTTATTGGATCATGCTGACGCCGCCGATTGCGCAGTTGGCGCTGCACTTCGGCGCGGATGACATTGACGGCACCGTGGTGGAGGAGAAGATCTACCATGATGCCGGGGCTACCACCGAGGAGCAGTTGGACAAGCTGGAACTGATGCGCCTGATCGTGGCGGCCGGCAAGATTCCCGCAGAACGCGATACGCTGTATAATATCGTCAAGGTGTACGATCAGCCTATTGAACAGCTCGAAGCCGAACTGGTGGCCCGACGCAAACAGACCCGCCTGGCCGCCAAGCAGGCTCGGCGCACCAACGGCGCACAGCCGCAACCCGTTCCCAATTGAAATCGCAAAGGACGGTAAAGATGGTAACACGTGAATTGCTCAAAGACGAGATCGAAAAAGTACGAGACGATTACCTGGACATGTTGTACCAGATCATCAGGGTCTTCGAATGGCCGGCTAGAACGATGATGCCGCCAGCGCCGCACAACGCGGGTGTTCTCGTGCTAAGAGAACGATCCGAATGGTACAATTTTGTTCAACGGACCTATGGCGCATTTGCCGATGATGCTATTGAGCGTGGCAGTGAGGGACAACTCGAGATTCGCGAGGACATCGAATGATCTACCTACTCGATACAAACACATGCATTCAATACTTGAACGGGAGATCTCAAACTATCAAACAACGGCTGCATGATACGCTTCCGTCCCAGATCAAGCTCTGTGCGATCGTCAAAGCAGAATTACTCTACGGTGTCATGAAAAGCGCCAGAGTAGACAGGAATCTCGCGACACTACAAGAATTTGTCAACCGGTTTGAGTCGTTACCCTTCGATGATTCAGCAGCCGAATCCTACGCACGCATCCGACTACACCTGGAAAGAGCCGGCACTCCCATCGGGCCAAATGACCTGTTGATTGCCTC
>JAYRVL010000629.1:0-2183 GCA_041918575.1 Anaerolineae bacterium
CAACATGACCCCGAGCACGCCGGCCATCCCGCACATCTACGCGCTCGCGTCGAAGCTCGATGATTTCTACGCCGAAGGTCTGGAAGCCCGTTTTGCCCGCCACAAGAAGACCAATCAGATGACGCGCGACTGGGCCGCCGGACACGGATTCACGCTCTTCCCTGACGCGGGCTATGAGTCCGTGACGCTGACCTGCGTGAACAACGGCGCGAAGCCGGGCGGCCGCACGGTGGACGTCGCTAAGCTGCAGAAGCTGGTGAAGGACCAGGGATTCCTCATCGACGGCGGCTACGGGAAGATCAAAGACACGACGTTCCGCCTCTCGAACATGGGCGACGAAACCGAAGCGACCATGCAGCAGCTCTACACCGCGCTCGATAACGCGATGAAGCAGCTGTGAGAATCGATTGCCGGCAAGCCACAGCGCGTAACAAATCAACTCTCCGCTCCTGAGAAACTAACCTTCTAACTCATTGGATGGGAACGAGGCGGTAGTTGAGAGACGTGGCCATGGTTTCCAGACGCTGGAGCTTCTTGCTCTTTAGCTTGGCTTCTTCCTTTGCATAGACCTCGGGATTGAACGGTTCCTTGTATTTCAGCAGGTGCCAGAGGATGCGGGCCAGTTTATGCGCCATGGCCGTGATGGCCTTGGGACTGCCCAACCTCGCCTTCCATCTGCGGTATAAATCTCCAAAGTAGTTCTTGGCCTGCCACAGGCTTTGCGCCGCCAGCCGCAAGGCCTCGGCCACGCGGCTCTTCACGTCGCGCGTGCGTACGCTGTATATCTTCCCGCCGGTGATCCGGTTGTCGGGGCACAACCCCAGCCAGCTCCCAAAATGTTTGGCGCTCGGAAACTTCTCCGCGAACTCCGGCCCGAGTTCGCACAACAACACCAGTACGGTCGGCGTCTGAAAACCCGGCACGGCGGTCAGGTCCACGCCGAGCACACGGTAACATTCTGTGCGGGCGTTGAACTGGGGTTCGTTGCGCTGCGCTTTCTTGTGGCTCGTCTTGGCCGGACTCAACGGTGCGGCCGCCACGTCCACTTTGGAATCAAACGCCTGGAGCATCGCCTCGATCTGCGCGTCACACTCGGCGATGAGCGATTGGTGTTGCAACCAGAGCGCGTGGGTTTGCTGGAGGGTGAAGAGATGTTCGCTGCGCCAGTCGCCCCGCAGACTCTTGGCGATGACATCGCGGCTGGCCTTGATGCGATGATCCTTCAACGCCGCGAGCTTCTGCGGATCGCGTTCGCCGGCGAGCACGGCGTTCAAGATGGCCTGCCCCGTCACGCCGGTCAGATCGCTGATGACATGGTGGAGTTGAACATTCATCTGCGTGAGCGCCTTGTGCAGATGACTGACGCAACGGCCTGCGCCGCGAACGATCGCATCGCGATGCCGCAGGAGCGTGCGCACGGCGCAGACTTGATCCGCCGGACGAAAGCTGCCGCGCAACAGACCGACGCTGTGCAGGTATTGCAACCATTGGCAGTCCTGCACATCGGTCTTGCGCCCGGGCAGATTTTTGCAATGCCGCGCATTGACCAGGCACACTTCGATCCCGGCGGCATCGAGGATTTGGAACAACGGAATCCAATACACGCCCGTGGACTCCATGGCCACGGTGGAGACGCCGCATTGCATCAACCAATCGCGCAGCGCGTGGAGGTCTTCGGTGAACGTGGGGAAACTGCGGACGTTGTCCGCGCACGAGTCGGGCGGGACGGCCACGTAAATCTCGCGTGCGCCGATGTCGATTCCGGCGGCGTGGAGATGGAGGACGTGAAGGGACTTGGGGTGTGAGGATTTATGCTTTGATTGCTTTGAGGATTTTTGACCTGGCGGATTGCCTTTGTGACGCGGAGCCATACAATGCCTGTGGTTAAGGGTTGATGGCGGGTGATGCGGCCCGCAGCGTCGAAGTAGCAAGTGAGCAATCTCCTGAACGGGATGAAGCCGGACGCACCAACGTCGGACTTCTCACCAGTGACTTGCACGGCGGCTGCGGCCCCAAGCTAACCCACGGGTTCGCAAGAACACCATTGGCAGGCCGGGGTACGGTGCCGACACCACCCGCCATCCTCAACTAAAACAAAAACGACACGAACACAAGGGACGCCCGATGACTGAACCGTTTCTCACGTCATTGCCCCGCTTCGGAAGCGGTTGGTTCGCTAACCA
>JAYRVL010000630.1:0-7271 GCA_041918575.1 Anaerolineae bacterium
GCCTTTCAGCAGGCGGGCAATGGCAACTTCGGCCGCCTCCGCGCCGCGGCGGAAAACAACGTCCGGCGCCTGGTTGGGGTCATGAATGTTGAGATAGCTCTGCACTACCTGCATGATTTGGGTGGAGTCCTCACGCCAGCGCCGGCGGCCAATGTCAATTTCGGCCACCCCGCGCATACCATAGCGATGCAAGAACGCCGCCAGGGTATTCTGCGCGACCACTGGCAGTTGTCCGGCCTCATACGCGCTGGTCAGGGCTGCGGCGTCGGTCGCAGCAAAGACCGCGGCGGCGGCCGCATCGGCCTTGATCTGCTGCGCTGCGGCCCACAGGGCCAGGTCCATCTCGGTTGTCACGTTGTGCGGCAGCCCGCGGGTGGCCGTCAACACGAGCTGCGGGCCGTCGGGCACGCCCTGGGACAAGAGGTTAAGCAGACGCAGGGGAATGACACCCGATGCGACGCTAGGGATGATGTAGGGCATGAAGGTGGTCAGAAGGTGTCGCGGCAGCGTTTCGATCAGCGCGACGCGTGCGCTCAGGCTGGCGGCGGCCTGGGCTTCGGCTTCCATGCCGGCCAACATGCGT
Source organism: Anaerolineae bacterium (assembly GCA_041918575.1). Taxonomy (GTDB): domain Bacteria; phylum Chloroflexota; class Anaerolineae; order SSC4; family Amarolineaceae; genus Amarolinea. The sequence continues at coordinate 584 of JAYRVL010000630.1, forward strand.
TCGATGAATTGTTGGGTGATGGCCCGACCATGCTCAGGGCGTGACAAATTGATCGCCACGGTGCGCACCAGGGGGGCGAAGAAACGCACCACATACCCCAGCCCGCGCAGGCTGAGACCACGGCTGTTGGGCGCCAGGCGCGGGTCGCTCAGCAGGGGAGCCAGTAATTCATGTGTGCCCGGCTCAATGACGCTGAGGAATCCAGTAATCAAGCCACGCGTGGTCTTGTTCTTGAGCGCGCCTGTGATGTTGATGAACAAACGTTCACCCGCTTCGGCCAGGACCTTTTGCGTTTTCGGTGTGCAGTGAGCGCCAAATAGACCAGAGACGAAGACCACGAGATGCATGAAGTAGTCTCGCCCCAGGGGCGTAATCGGGTCGAGCATGCCTTGCGCCGCGCCCAAAGAGAAGAAGGCGCGCAGCGGTTCGGGTGGAAACGGCGCGGGCAGTGGAAACAGGGATGTGATGGGCCGCGCCTGGAGTAAGGAAAGACGGTCATCTGCCCAGCCCCACTCGATGTCCTGCGGCGCGGCGAAGAGGTCTTGCACGCGGCGGCCCAGACGGGTCAGCTCGACGATGACCGGATCGGGCAGCGCCTGGCGCTGGCTGGCATCGCCGAGCACGGTGACGACGCCGCCGCCGGGCCGGCCGTGAATGGCCAGCGCCTTGGCGCCCAGGGTCTTGCTCACGATGCGGTCCTGCGCATCTACCACGTAATGATCCGGCTCCACCTGGCCGGAGACCAGGGCTTCACCCAGGCCCAGGGTGGCGTCAATGACCGTCTCGTCGCGCTTGCCGCTGAGAGGATTGGCGGTGAACAGCACGCCGGAGGCTGCGCTGGGCGTCATCTTCTGCACGACAACGGCCAGGGCTACGCTCTGTTGCTCCAGGCCGTTGCGGCCGCGATAGCCGATGGCGCGGGCCGTCCACAGACTGCTCCAGCAGGCGATGACCGCGCTGAGCAGGGCTTCGTCGCCGAGGATGTGCAGGAAGGTGTCCTGCTGGCCGGCAAACGACATCTCCGGCAGGTCTTCGGCGGTGGCCGATGAACGCACGGCGACGGGTGGCCGACCCAGGTCCGCATACGCCTGGCTGATTTCTGCGGCCAGGTGCGCGGGTATTTCCCCGGCCGCAAACCGGCTGCGAATGGCGTCTGATGCTGCGGCCAGTGCGGTTGGCTCATCGGCGCGCAGGCCGGTGAGCGCCGAGGCAATGACGGCATCCAGACGATTGCCGTGGACAAAGGCCTGGTAGCCAGCCGTGGCAATGATGAAACCGGGCGGCACGGGCAGTCCAGCGCGGATCAGGCGGGTCAGATTGGCGCCTTTACCGCCTGCGATCGCCAGTGACGCGTCGCCCTGCATGAGGGTAAACACGATGGTCGTTGTGTGCATCCTCTACTCCTTGGCGTCCACGCAGAGGGCGCCTGTTCAGCTAATTCGTTCTGTGTGGAGGCGCTCGCCGTCCCCCCTTCCAGGTGGGAGCAGGGGCGGCAGGTTCGGCAGGGGGCGGAGACGGGATTGGGATGGGGAAGTCGCCTGATGCTGGCGCTGCATCGGGCTGCGGCGCGGGAGTGGGCGGTGTCAGGCCGGCGCCATCGGGCGGTGGAGGCGGCGGGAGCGGGGACGCAGGCGAGGCCAAGATGCCGTGAAGGAACATCTCCAGGACATCGTCCAACGTGCCGAGGCCGCCCAGGGGTGCGGCGGTCTGGTCGAACGTCGAACGACTCAGGAGGAATGTGGTGAGATAATGAGCAAAGATGCTGCCGAGAAAGATGCGAAAGATGGCCGCCGGGCTAAAAGGGCGCAGTTGGCCCGGCGCGGCCTGTAATCGCGCCATGAACTCGAAGATGCTGGGCTGCAGGGCTTCGGCCAGTTCGGGGATGTGCCTGCCGCCAAACTCCACTATCTCAATGAACATCAAATTGATGAGGCCGGGATTTCGTTCGATCTCCGCCATCAGACGCCTGGCCGTGGCGCGCAGCATTTCTTCGGCGCTCTGCCCCTCGGATGTTGCGTTGATCTGGGGGATCATGGTCACGAAGGGATGGTAGGTGCGGACGACCGCTTCGAAGATATCGTCTTTGCTGGCAAAATGGTTGTACACTCCGCCGACGACCAGGCCGGCGCGGTCCGCGATGAGGCGCATGGAGGCGCCATGATAGCCGGTGGTGACGAACAGGTTATAGGCCACGGCAAGAATGGTTTCGCGCGTGCGCTCCCCTTTGCTGAGTTCCCCTTTGTGCAGTTCCTCTTCCATGTTGGCTCACCTCTCGCGCTTGTGTGAACGTTCGTTCATAATAATGATAACGTAGGCCCGTAGATTTGTCAAGGTGCGGCTGCGTAGGGGCGCGACCTGCGGTTGCTGGTCGCTGCGTTCAGGTCAAGGGGCGTTTACGAATGACCCCGCTGGCGCGTGGGAAGGTACGCGGGGTGGGTTTGACTTTGCGCATGATCACCAGGTTGCGCTGCTCGTGCAGGCCCGGCGCCTGCAAAGCCGACACTGCGATCAGTTGGCCGCCCAGTTGGATGATGGCATCGTCGCTGGCGATCAACTCGGCGCTCAGTTGTGACGCCGTCCCTTTGTAGGCGAAGATCCAGCCGCCGATGCGACTGAGCGGCAGCAGGTATTCGACCAATGAGGGCAGGGGCGCGACCGCGCGCGCCATCACCAGGTCGAACCCTTCACGCCAGGGCGCATGGCCCGCCAGTTCTTCGGCGCGGCCGTGGACGGCTCGCACGCCGCTCAGGCCGAAGAGTCGAATCATGTGCTCCAGAAAAGTAACTTTCTTGCCTGTGCCTTCCAGGAGGGTCAATTGCAGGCCGGGCCACACCAGTTTGAGGGCCAGGCCGGGCAGGCCTGGGCCGCTGCCCACATCAATAGCCGTGGGTGTGGAGGCCAGCAGCGCGGTCAGTTCAATGTGCTGGGCGGCAGCCAGGGCGGGCAGCGCGCTGAGGGAATCGAGGAAGTGGTGAGTTTCCACCTGGGCTGGCTCGGTGATGGTGGTGAGATTGAAGCGCTCATTCCATTCTGCCAACGCCTCGGCATACTGTTCGAACCGGTCGCGCTGTGCAGGGCTTAGGAGAATGCCCATCTCCGCGGCGCGTTCTGTAAGATGCTGCATTGATCAACCCTTTCTGGCGTGCAGATACTTTTCGTCGGTGTTGATTATACGGCCCCTGGGCAGGCTGTCAACGCTGTGTTGTATGGGCCATTGGGCGACCGCGCAAGGCGCTTGCCAATCCAGCCTGATGGTGATAAACTTCTGGCCGAATAGCCTACAGGATCGTTCAGAGCCGTTCGAAACTGTTCAGGACTGTTCAGGGCTGTTCAGGACTGTTGATGAAGGAGTTGGCAATGGCGGCGCAAGCCCTCTATCGCAAGTGGCGTTCCCAAACATTCGCTGAGTTGGTTGGACAAGAGCCAATTACGCAGACGCTGCGCAATGCCCTGCGCGATGATCGTATCGCGCACGCCTATCTTTTCACCGGCCCGCGGGGCACCGGCAAGACCAGCATGGCGCGTATTTTAGCCAAGGCAGTCAACTGCGAGGCGGCGCCGGCCGAGCGCCCGTGCAATCAGTGCCGCATTTGCCGCGCTATCAACGAGGATCGCCTGCTCGATCTCATCGAAATTGATGCGGCATCCCATACGGGCGTTGACAACATGCGCGAGACGGTCATTGACAGGGTCAATTTTCGCCCGGGCGAGGCGCGCTACAAAATTTACATCATTGATGAAGTCCATATGCTCTCGACTTCATCCTTCAACGCGCTGCTGAAAACGCTGGAGGAACCGCCCAGCCATGTCATCTTCATCCTGGCAACGACCGACGTGCAGAAGGTGCCGGCCACGGTCATCTCACGCTGTCAACGGTTTGATTTTCGCCGTATTCCGCAGCGCGAAATGGTGAAGCATCTGCAGGCCATCTGTCAGGCTGAAGGGCGACGGATCGAACTCGATGCGCTGAACGCGATTGCGCGTTACGCCACCGGCTGCATGCGCGATGCCATCAGCCTGTTGGATCAACTGATGGCCTATGGCAGCGAGACGATTACGGCCCAACAGGTAGAGGCGATGCTGGGCACGGTGCCGGGCGCGGCGATTGCGCGCCTGGTCCACGCGCTGGCGCTGCACGACCCTGCCGCTGGGCTAAATGTGATCGGCGATTTGTCTACCACCGGCGTTGAACTGCGCGAACTGGCGCGCCAAACCGTAGATTACTTACGCGCGCTCTTGCTTGTTCAATTGGGCGGCAGCGAGAGCCTGATTGATCTACCATCTGAGACGATCCGCGAGATGGCGCAGCAGGCGCGGCAGTTCGAACCGGCCGCGCTGCTGCGCGCTATTCGTTTGTTCAATCAGGCGGTTGTTGACCTGCGCGGCAATTTGCAGGGCGTCCCTCAGTTGGCGCTGGAACTGGCGGTGGTAGATGCGGCGTTGGACGGCGCGGCTCAGGCGCAGACGGCGGGCAGCGAAAGACCGGCCGCGGCGGTCGTCGGCCCGCTGCGCGGCGCGGCGGTCGCCTCACCGACGATGGCCAAATCTGCCGCTGCGCCAGCAGAGGGTCACGCGACCGCGGCGCCTGTGCAGACAAGCGCCGCGGCAGGCGCTGCGCCGCTGCCGCCGGCGCCCGGTCCGGCCGCGCCTGCGATGGCATCGCCAGCGGCGCCGGCTCCACGCACGCCTGAAATGGCCGTCGCTGGGGATAAGCTGACCTTGCTGCGCCAGAACTGGGCGCGCGTCAAGGAGCTGTTGCAGGATCGGCGCCGCGCGTTGTTGGGCATTCTGACCGGAGGAGTGCGCTTCCTGGCGATTGAGCAGTCTGAGGTCATCATTGGTTATGACGCCAGTAAACAGGGCGCGAACTATAATGCTCGTCGGTTGCTGGAGCCGGACAACAAGGCCACGCTGGAGGCGGTGCTGAGCGAGGTTTTGGGCGGGGTATTTCGTGTCAGCGTGATTGCTGAGGATCAATACCAGGCGCGAACGCGGCCAATGCCGGCCGGGGCGCAGGCCGAGATTGTCAGCGCGAAAATTGCGCAATCTGAGACGGCTGCGCCGCGGGCGGTTGATAATCAACCGGCAGAAGATCCACTCCTGGCGCATGCCCGGGACCTGGGCGCCGTTGTGCGCGAATTGCCAACCCCATAGCGACGTCAGCGGCGGACAGGCAGCGAAGAGATTCACGGCGGGACGAGAGAGAAAGCGCAAGAGAAAAGAAAGAGAAAGGAACACGGATCGGTTATGTCAAAAGGTAAACAGCGCGGATTCATGCCACAGCCTCCCATGCGCGGGGGGCCTGGCGGTAATATGATGTCACAAATTCAGAAGCTGCAGGAGGAGATGGGCAAGACCCAAGAGGCGCTCAAGACGGAAACAGTCACAGTTTCGGTGGGGGGAGGGGCGGTCACGGCGGTTGCCACGGGGGATCAGCGAATTGCCTCGATTGTGCTCAAGCCGGAGGCGGTTGATCCGGAGGATCTGGAGATGCTGCAGGACCTGCTGGTGGCGGCTGTCAACGAGGGGTTGGAGCAGTCGCAGGCGTTGGCAGCCAAGCGGATGGCGGCGCTCACTGGCGGCTTGAATCTGCCTGGTCTGTTCTAGGGTAACGGACAGGGTAACAAATATGGAACCATTGGCGCCACCTGTTGCGCGTTTGATTGATGCCTTTGCGCGCTTGCCCGGCGTTGGGCCAAAAACCGCTTCGCGCCTGGCTTTCTTCTTGCTGCGTGCGCCCGATGAGATTGCGCAGGGACTGGCGCAGGCGCTGCTGGACCTGAAGGCGCACACGCTGTTATGCGCGGAATGTTTCAATGTGGCTGAAAGCAGCCCCTGTTCGATCTGCGCTAATGATGCGCGCGATCATGGCGTGATCTGTGTGGTTGAGGAGCCGCTCGACGTTCTGGCGATCGAACGAACCGGAAGCTACCGGGGGGTTTACCATGTTTTGCATGGCGTAATCTCGCCGATTGATGGCGTTGGGCCGGAAGATTTGAAGATTGCTGAGTTGACGCGGCGCATTCAACGGCGCCCGGTGCAAGAGATCATTCTGGCAACTAACCCTGGCTTGGAAGGCGACAACACGGCGGCTTGGATTCAACGCCAGTTACAGTTGGCAGGAGCGCGGGTGACGCGCCTGGCGCGAGGTTTGCCGGTGGGCGGCGACCTGGAGTATGCGGACGCGATGACCCTGGCGAGCGCGTTGGACGGTCGCAGCGAGATGCGCTAGGAGACCGCTGCTTGGCGTTTTCCAGCGTGGTCTTTGGATTTGACACATCGGGGAGGGCGTGGTAAATTCGGCCCTCGTCGCCCTTAGGGGCAGCCGAGAGAAAAAGCTCCTTCAAAAACAGTTAATAAGTAGTGAACGGTCAGGCGACTATCAGCCAGGTAAACAGGGCGACAGGTTGGTAACAGGGGCCTCGCGTGCGCCGTAGCGGCGCAGCGTGCGAGCCATGCCTGTGTGTGAGTTCATCGGTTCGCAGGCGCAAAGATGGATCATCGAAGTTGCTCGCGGATTAGACAGGACACGCCTGTGAGGCCATACACAGTTCAACGATTCGGGGTGACCTGCTTAGCGACATTGCTTTGTCAAGATGAAGATGAGGAGTTCTGACCGACAGGCGCAGTGAATTTGACAGGGGCTGGCGCATCTGATACAATATCACCCCGCACATGCGCTCGCACA
>JAYRVL010000631.1:0-1993 GCA_041918575.1 Anaerolineae bacterium
AAGCCCTGGCAGGCGATCTGATTGCCGGCAGAGTCAAAACACTTCTGCGCGGTGGCGTCCGTACCGTGGCAGGTCGCACAGTTGTTGGCGAACACTTCCGAGCCGGCTTCGATGGAGCGTCCCAACTGGGCATTGGTAAATCGATCCATGCGTGCCGGCTCGCGCAGGGTCGAATAGCCCAGGATCATCATGGTTAACATAAAGGCGACTGTTCCAATGACAATTTTAATCTGCATCGGTCATCATTCCTCGTTCGTGGTGGCGAGGCCGAGCTTGATAAACCCGGCCTCGCTCATCTCATCGGCTAATGCGACAACCGTCAGTCGGTCACGCAGGGCTTGTTCAGGAAGCGACATTCTTCCTCGTAATTGGAGTAGGCATGTCGCGGCCGGGTCCATTCCGCCGTATTCACCTGGCCGGTATCCGGGTCGGTGATCTCGTAGTGCAGCGTCAGTTCCTTCAGGTTCGGTTGAATTTCCTCGATTTCGAGGTGAGCAACCGGGTCAGGCATGGCGTCGTTGGTGAAGAAGTTGCTGAAGCGGCGCGTGCCGTTCTCCAACACACTAACCTTGCATTCGGGCCATTGCGGGTTGCCCACCAGCGTGCAGCTCTGCTGATACATGGCGCTCTGGAAGAGGGCCAGCCCCCGGGTCAGGAACGGATTGCCGTCAATCACTTGCCCGGGCGTATAGGAGCCTTCCGTCAACTGCTCATAAGGGATACCCTTCAAACCACCAGGGCCTTCTTCAGGTAGCAACTGGATACTGACTTCCCGGTCGGGCGACGACTGCACGCGAAACTCCGGCGAACCCATCCAGTTGGATACAAGCATCAAGGCGATGAACAGGAAGGCCACCGACAAGCCAACCCGACGGTCGGCGTAGCGACGGCTCTTGCCGACTTCGATGTAGGGCATGACGATAAACGCCACCAACAGCAAGGGAATGAACCCGACGACCAAAGTCTTGTCGGCCAGCTTCAGCCAGCCCTGTGACCAGGACAGATACCATGGCGCGACGACGTGAAGCGGCGTGACGACCGGGTCGGCGTGGGTTTCCAAAGGGGCGTCCCACAGCCACAGCGCTCCGGCCACCAGAAACAGCGTGACCAGGGCCGACCACATCAACTCGCTGGTCAGGATATCGGGGGTGAAGTAGGTGCGCTCGTCCCTGGGCACGCGCTTGGCCGTGTCCTCGCCGATCTCCTCGCGGCCGGGGGGCAACGAGATGCCGTAGAGCACGACCTTGTAGTAGTGGACAAAGAAGAAGATGCCGGCCAGGAGGGGCAGCAACAGAACGTGCAACAGATACCATCGCAAAAGTCCACTAGCGCCCAAAGCCGGACCACCCTGCAGAATGAGCAAAATGGTATCGTTGATGAAGGCCGGAGCCGGGGCGGCCGCGCCACCACTAATGAACACCGTCAAAGCCCAATAGGCCAGCTGGTCCCATGGCAACAAATAGCCGCTAAAGCTCAGGAAGATCGTGAACAGCAACAGCAACATGCCGGTCACCCAGGTGAACTGGCGCGGCTTTTTATAGCTGCCGGTGATAAACGTCCTAAGCATGTGCATAGCGACCACCAACACCATCACTTCCGCTCCCAGGCGATGCATATTGCGGAACAATTGGCCCAGGGGAATATTGCCCAGGATTTCCCACATGTTGGTGTAGGCCACCAGCGGGCTGGGAGTGTAGGGGATCATCAGGATGAGGCCGGTGACCGTCTCCCAGACCAGCATAAAGGTCGCCAACCAGCCCAACCGGAAGGTGGGATAGATGTTGGTGACGCCGGTGTGATAAAAGCTGGGGCGAATGTGCAGCCAGAAACCGTCGGCGTGCGGCCGTAAACGAGGATTCGGCCGGCGCGGTTCGTCGCCGCGCAGCGCCGCCCGCACGTCGTTGATGTTCATGCCCGCCGTGACGCGCTCGACCACCTCGTCAGCCTTGGTGACGACGGCCTGCTTGATCCCCATTTCGCGGACTTGTTCGAC
>JAYRVL010000632.1:0-1832 GCA_041918575.1 Anaerolineae bacterium
CGGCCGCTCGACCAGGTGTTGGAAGATTTCGAAGGCGTCTTCGAGCAAGTTTGCCTGCGCCTGGAAGCGCTGCGCGAGCCGGACCTGGCGCGTCGCTTCGGTGACGCTAATCTGGCCCAGATCATTGCCGCCAACACCTACGAGCACGATGATGAGCACGCCGCGCAGATCAGCGCCTGGCGCAGCCAACTGCCGCCCACAGTGACATGACTTTCCCCATACTGCCGCCCATCGTTTCTGTCAGTGGATCGTAACACATGGACCAACAAGCGATTGATGTCTTCTGGCGCGCCTACCTGGCCACGTTGCCGGCCGACGCACCGGCCAGAAGCGCAGCCTTTGTGGCCGAGTCGTTCGGCGATCATCCCGATCTCGCCGACGAACTGGCCGCGCTGGTGTTGGCCGGCGTCAAGACCGCCACCTGTTCGGCCCTGTGGGAGTGGGAGGCCGAAGGCGCTTCCCTCCCCCAGGTTGGCCTGCACACCGGGGTGCTCGACGGCCAGGCCGCGCCGTTGTGCATCATCGAAACTACCGCAGTCTTCATTTGCCCATACGATCAGGTAGACGCCCGGTTTGCCTGGGAAGAGGGCGAGGGCGACCGCTCCCTGGCCCATTGGCGCGAGGCTCATGCGCGCTTCTTCGCGCGTACCCTGCCGGCCATCGGCCGCACGTTTGTACCCGACATGCCGCTGCTGTGCGAACGGTTTCGGTTGGTCTACCGACCAGGATCCGCAGGCGACCCGCACATACGCTGAATGTCGGCGCTGCCTCTGCCAGTTTTCTCATGCGCCTCTCCTGGCGCGAAAAGCGATCAGGCATCACCGTTAGTGTTCTCAAGCCCGCGCCCCCCGCCCTTCGATCGTTTTCCAAGTCATCTTATCGTGCTCGCTACGCTGGTCAACCGGCAGGAGGGATTTCATATGCTGCCTGCGCCCCGGGTATCCCTGCTCATGGTTCTCTTGATGGTTGCCACCCACAGTCTACCGGCGGCCTCGGTCCTGTCAGCAACCGCGCCCAGTCAACAAACCGTCGTCATCAACGAAGTGGCCTGGGGCGGCACGGCCGCCAGCAGCGCCGATGAGTGGATGGAGCTATTCAACCCCGGCGATGCGCCGCAAAGCCTCGCCGGCTGGACCCTCTCCACCAGCGATGGTCGCATCACCATTACCCTCGCCGGCGTCCTGGCGTCTCATGGCTTCTATCTGCTGGAACGCACCGACGACGCCACGGTCAGCGACATCCCCGCTGACCAAATCTACACCGGCGATCTGCTCAACAGCGGCGCTTCGCTCTTCTTGCGCGACAACAGCAGCAGCCTGATTGACTCTGCCAACGGCAATGGCGGCGCCTGGCCGGCCGGTTCCGGCTCTCCCGGCTATTTCTCGATGGAACGCATTGACCCCGCCGCGCCGGACACTGACGGCAACTGGGCCGCCAACAACGGCGTCACTCGCAACGGTCACGACGCCAACGGCAACCCCCTGAACGGCACCCCCCACCAGCCCAATTCCGTCTACCAGCCCGCGCCGACCGCCACGCCCACAGACACGCCCACACTGCCTGCACCTACTGCCACGCCGACCGGCGTCAGCACGATTACACCCACCGCCACGCCGGTTGACACGGCAACGCCAACTACCACGCTGGTCGTCACCCCAACCCCCACGCCCACATCCGAACCGGGCGCAACCGATACGCCGACGCCAACGATGACTGCGCTTCCAACCCCCACACCGACGCCCGAACCGGGCGCAACCGATACGCCGACGCCAACGATGACTGCGCTTCCAACCCCCACACCGACGCCCGAACCAGGCGCAACCGATACGCCC
>JAYRVL010000633.1:0-3303 GCA_041918575.1 Anaerolineae bacterium
CGCCCACAGGCACAGGGCCTGCAGCCAGTCCCACTGCTCGGCCAGCTCCAGCGCCCGGATGGTGTACTGCATGCGCTGCGCCGGGCGCACGGCCTTCGTCCAGCGCGGGTGGTCGTTCCAACCGGCCTCGGTGATGATGATCTTCTTGGCGCCGTTGCCGTTGCGCTCCATCACCGCGGCCAGCAGTTCCACGCGGCGGAAGTTGACCACATCGCCGGCCGGCGGATCGTCCGCGGCGAAGACCCAACCGTAGGCATGGGCGGCCAGGATGTCGAAGAAGGGCGCCGCGCCCGCGTCGTACATCTGCTGCAAGTAGACCAGGTCATCCAGGCCGTAGGTCGAGCCAAGCGGGGCCAGGGTGGGCGCCAGCGCGCCGCCCAACACCTGCACCCCAGGATCGGCCGCTTTGGCTTGCGCGTAGCTGACCTTGAGCAGTTCTGTGTAGGCGGCCGCATCCACCGGGCGGTAGCCCCACTCCAGCGCCAGGTTCGGCTCGTTCCAGATGATGACATAACGCACGCGGCCCTGGAAATGGCGTACGAACTCGTAGACGTAACGTCCAAAGTCAGCGTAGTGCGCCTCGTCCAGGTAGAGGAACGTCGTGTTCTTGGGCCGCGCCCAGGTGGGCGCGAAGCCCAGGCGGGCGATGACCGTCAGCCCCTGCGTAACCGCATGATCCACCACCAGGTCGGCATGGCTCCAGTCGAAGCGGCCCGGCGCGGGTTCGTGGTAGGCCCAGGGGAAGTATTCCACCACCCAGGGCGCGCCCATCTCACGCACCATCTGCAGCGTGCGCTTGATCTTCCACGGCTCCACTTCGTCGGTCAGGCGGGTGTGCATGCCCATTTTCGGCGCGCTCGTCTGCACCGTCTGCTGTGGGCCGAGCATCACCAGCGGCTGCGGCGGGCTGGCCAGGGTCACGATGACCAGGCAAAACAGGATGCCGTGCAGCAGTGTGCGCGGCCGGCGCGACAGATAATTTCTCACACCGGCCATTATACCCGCCGCTGCACCGCCGTGGCAAAAAGCTCAGATAATTCTCGCACAAAGCCGCCGAGACACAAAGAAGTATTCTCTGCTTCCTCTGTGCCCTTGGCGTCTTGGTGTGAGACCTTTTCCTGGCGTACACAAAGCCGCCGAGACACAAAGAAGTATTCTCTGCTTCCTCTGTGCCCTTGGCGTCTTGGTGTGAGACCTTGATGAAGTTAGGGCAAGCTACCGATTTGTGTTATACTTGATCGGTATCCTACCCGGAAGGAGGAGATGAACAATCTTCATGCGAGTGTTGATTACAGGCGGCGCCGGTTTCTTGGGGACGGCGTTGGCGAACCGATTGATCGAGCTGGGCCACCATGTCCGTGTGTTGGATGATCTTAGCGCAGGCGACCCGGCGCGGCTGTCCCCCAAGGTGCTCTTCACACGCGGCGATGTGCGTGATGTGCCCAAGCTGTGGTCGCTGCTGCAGGGCGTGCAGTGCGTTTTTCACCTGGCGGCCCGCGTCTCTGTGCCCGAGTCGGTGCTCTATGCGCGTGACTACAACGATGTCAACGTGGGCGGCACCGTGGCGGTGATGGAGGCCGTGCGCGATGTCGGCGTGCGTCGGGTGGTTCTGGCGTCGTCGGCCACCATCTACGGGATGCAGCCCCATCAGCCTCTGCATGAAGCAATGCGCCCAAATCCACAGGCGCCATACGCCGTGGCCAAGCTGGCCGCTGAGCACTACGTCTTTTCCCTGGGCGCGCTGCACAACATCGAAACCGTCGCCCTGCGCATCTTCAACGCCTTTGGCCCCGGCCAGCGCATTCCGCCGGTGCATGCCCCAGTGGTGCCGCAGTTGCTCAAGCAAGCCCTCAGCCGCGGCTCCCTGGTGGTCTTTGGCAACGGCCAGCAGACGCGGGATTTCGTCTACGTGGATGATGTCGTCTCCGCGCTGGTAGCAGCCAGCCAGGCGCCTGACGTCAACCGTCAGATCATCAACGTGGGATCAGGTCAGGAGACCTCGATCAACGAGTTGATTCAAGCCATTGCCCTGGCCACCGGCCGCACCCCGGAGGCGCTCTACAACGATCAGGATACCGGCGGCGTCCTGCGCATGGTGGCCGACCTGCGCAAGGCGCAGCGCCTGTTGGGCTACGCCCCCAGTGTGACGCTGGCCCAGGGCCTGGCGCACCTGCTGGCCAATGATCCGCGCGTCAATCCGCTCCAGCCCCTTGCCCTGGGGCGGTCATGAGGTCAGCCATGTCATCATCTTCGACCACACCGTTCTGGCAGAGCATGCGCGCCGGCCTGATCGCCGGATTTGCCCTGGTAGGCGCCTTCGCGTGCCTGCTGGCGTTCCTGTTGGTGCGGCCAGAGCTGGACATACGCCCCGGCCCCGCCTGGACGCCGCCGGCCGCCGCAGCCGCGCCGACCGCCACAACGCCTCCGCCTGCGTTCCAGGGCGCGGAACAGCGCCTGGCAGTCGGACGCACCGCGCAGGTCATTACGGCCGCGGCGGTCAACCTGCGCCGCACGCCCGGCTATCTCAACAAACCGGCCGGCGACATCCTGGGAACCGTCCTGCGCGGCGCCGCCGTGGAGATCATCGGCGGCCCGCAGACGGCCGACAACCTCACCTGGTGGCAGGTGCGCAGCGACGGCCGCGAGGGCTGGATGGCCGAAACCCGCGCCGGCGGCGATCCGCTGCTGCAAGCCGCGCCCTGACCGCCTGGCGCAGGATGTTCAACCGCCCATGACAGTTCGCTTTCCCATTCCGGCCCGCGCAATGCGCACCGAAGAGACCATCCAGCGCTCGCGCTTCATCACCACCCTGGCGCCCGCGGGCACACCGGAAGAGGCGCGCGATTTCATCGCCCACACGCGCGCCGAATTCAGCGATGCCACCCACCACTGTTGGGCCTACGTGCTCGGCGCGCCCGGCTCCACCGCGCAAATCGGCCTGAGCGATGACGGTGAGCCGGCCGGTACAGCCGGCAAACCAATGCTGCAAGTGCTGCTGGGCAGCGGCGTGGGCGACATCGCCGCGGTGGTCACGCGCTACTTCGGCGGCGTCAAACTCGGCACGGGCGGCCTGGCGCGCGCGTACAGCGCCGGCGTCAAGACGGCCCTGCAGCAGCTTCCCCTGGTCGAAAAAGTCGAGCGCGCCGTGCTGCGCGTCACCCTGCCCTATCGTCTGTACCAGCCGCTGGAACGCCTGCTGCCCGCGTTCGAGGCCGAAGTGATCGAGAGCCAGTTTGCGGCCGAAATCACCCTGGCGGTGCGTTTGCCTGTGGAGCAGGTCAGCGCCTGGCGCGCCGCGCTGGC
>JAYRVL010000634.1:0-8911 GCA_041918575.1 Anaerolineae bacterium
GACCGTGGCTGCCGGGATCTGATCGGGGCCGGCCAGGGGGGCGCAGGCGACCGGGTCGCGGGCAAAGGCCAGGGCCGGCGCGGCCCGCGTGCCGCCCGCAAAGGCCAGCGCGGCCAGCATGGCGGCGCATAGAATGGCGAAGACCGACGCAAGCTGTGCGGTGGATACCGCTATCCTGTTATGTGACCTCATCGCGATCATCTCCTTTGAAGTAGCGTTCAGAGGGTTGCCAACGTTCAGAAAGTCGGCAACCCTGTGGCTATCGTCCGGAATCACTCCTGGCGAGTTCTCTCTGTAGAGCAGCCAATTCCTCTCACGCCCATAGCGAATTTTAATTTCTCAATGGCCGGTGCGCGCCAGCGGGAGAAACGCCCGGCCGGCCGGCGCGCCATCGTTCAGCGCTTCGAGCGTCAACTGCCCGTTGCTGGCGCTGAGCCGGTAGGCAAAGCCCGGCGCCAGGCCGCTCATCTCGACCGCGTCGAACGCCCCGCTGGCGCCTCCCGCGGCAGCCACAAAGGTGAGCCTGTCGCCCCGCCGCGGCGCGTAGCCGCGGCGGAATTTGAGCGCCAGCGCGCCGTCCAGGTGAGCCGCGCCGGTCACCGCCAGGCTGCCGTACTGATCCGCGCCGCTGCCGGTCAGGGGGATTTCCAGCCGGCCGTTGGGGCCGAACGTCAGCGTGCCGGTGATCGCCAGCATCGCGCTCCCGTTGCGCGCCTGCCCTGAGAACGGATCTGCAGCGCAGTCCTCCGCATTGCGGCTCTCTGCCGCGTGCAGGCAAGCCTCGGGCTTGCGGTACAACGGATACAGCACGTTGATGCCCGGCGCCAGCGTGCCATCGTTCTGCAGACCGAGGAACCCCACGGCCAGCGTCCCTGTGCCGCTGATCACGCCGTTGGGCGCGATGATCGTCCCGTTGGTCGCCACCAGCGCGTTGTTCTGCATGTCTATCTGGCCGCTGCCGCCGCCGACCTGGCCGACCCGCAGGACATCGAGCGCGCGCGCCATGCCGCCATCCACCGTGAGCGAGCCGCTGCCGCTCATGCCGGCCGGGCCTCCCAGTTCGATGTTCTGGCAGCGCAGCAAGCCGCCATCGTCAAGGGATACGCCGCCGTTGAACTGGCGGCCGATGGCGCACAGGCCGGCCTGCGGGTCAACCACCTCCAGTTGCGTTGGATTGGCCGTGACCGCGCTGCCCCACAGGATCGCCGCGCCCACGCCGTTCTGGCCGATGATCAGGTTGCCTTCGATGTCGCCCTTGGCCGCGTTCCACAACGCCAACAGATTGGCGCTGCCGGGGCCGCCGACGAAAACATCGCCCAGCACGTCCAGATCGGAGGGGTCGCCGTTGGCCCGACGGCCGTCCACGCGGAGTTCGCCATTCAAGATATGCACATTTTGTGTGACGTACAGATCGCCGCCGTTCAGCACTTCGACCGAGCCGAACCCGGTTTGCCCAACGGTCAGACTGCCCGCAAGCGCCCACAAAGAGGCCTGACTGGCGCCCAATCCTACACCTTCAACCGTCACCTGCGAATCGTCGCTGATGACGCCAAAGCTCACATAGGCATCGTTCGAGTTGACGCGGCCGCCGTTCTCGATGGTCAGCGTGCCGCTGACGCCATAACCCACGGCCATGTTGCCGGTCTCCCACAGCGACCCGTCGCCGCCCACCACCGCTGTTCCGGGCGCGGTGGACAGCAAGCCGCCCAGCCGCGCCTCGGCGCTGGTCAGATGGCCGCCGTTCGCCACGAACAGATCGCCCGGCCCTTCGTCGCCAATGCTCAGGCGTCCCGTGCCGTTCAGACTCGTGCCGCTGTTGAACACCTGCAAACGGGCAATCGGCGGGTTGGTAGGATTGGCCGGCGGTTCGCCGCCGATGATGGCATGGATCAGATTGCCCGCGCCCGACGTGATTTTCACCGTCCCGCCCGCGTTGACGGTCAGCGCCGGTTCCGTCACCGAATCGTCCAGCAGATTCAAGGACAGATTGACGAATTCGACCGTGTTGGTACCCGTGATAATCGCCCGCCCCACCGGAAAATTGGCAGTGGGCGCGGCCGCGGCGAACCTGGCGCTGGCATCCACAGTGTATTGCCCACCCAGGCCAAAGATGACCGTATCGCCGTCGCCGGGGTCGCCTTGCGGATCCCAGTTCGTGGTCACATGCCACGCGCCGCCGCTCGGGTTGGTCCAGTAATAAGCCTGCGGTATGAGCAGGAAGGCGCGCGTCTGGCCGTTGATGGTTCCAGAGCCAACGATCCGGCCTTTGTTGTTGATGGCGCGCGCATCGGACAACACCCAACCCGAGTTCGCCGCAATCAGGTTATTCAGGTCCTTCATCTGACCGTTCGCCCAGATGAAGGCGTGAGTGTTTTGTCCGGTTTTCAACGCGCCGACCACCTGCTCTTTGTCATTGATGTCATAGGCAATACTCCCGCTCCATCCCAGGGCGCCCAGGTCTTGCATTGCGCCATCCCACAAGAAAGCGCGCTGCGTCGTATTATCGGGCAGCCAGGAATCGCCAACCACCTGGCCGTTTTCGTTGATCGCGAACCCGCAACTGTAACGCCCCCCCAGGGTACCAAAATCTTGCATCGAGCCGTTCTGCCATAAGAAGCCGTGGTATTGCCCTGGGACGTCAGTGTTAGAGCAGCCAACCACCTGTCCGGCGTCGTTGAGGCCATAGGCGGCGCTGTGGTTGGGCCACGCGGGGTCCAGGTCGCCCAAATCCACAATCCCGCCGCCGCCGCCCCACAGGACCGCGTGCTGGATGCCCTCATCATTCCAGGCATACCCCACCGCTTGTCCGGCGTTGTTGATATCGAACGCGTAGCTGACCGGTCCTCCCAGCGTGCCCAGGTCTTGCATGCCGCCGTTGTGCCAGCGGAAGGCATGGTTATGAAACTGGGCGTCGGCGACCGATCCTCCGACCACCTGGCCGGCGTCGTTGATGTCATGCGCCCAGCTCTCCTGCCCGCCCAGGCTGCCCAGGCCGGTCATGGTCCCGTCATCCCACAGGAAGGCCTGCATCGTCGAACCAGCTTGGAACGCGCCAACGATCTGGCCTTCGTCGTTGATGCCCATGCCCTGGCTTGTGGCGCCTCCCAGGGCGCCCAGGTCGGTGATGGTGTAGCGGGGTTGGGCCAACGGCGTGACCGGGCCCGCGGGCCGCTCCCCGGCCGCCTGCGCCGGCGCCCCGGCCAGGGCGAGGATCGCCAGGGCCAGCAGTGCGGCGGTGAGCGCCAGCGAACAAAGCAATCGTTTCATGGTGTTTCTCCTCTCGCTACCAACAACGATACGGTCTTGAGCCCCAAGTCCAGCAACTGGACATGGGCAGAAGGCCGGACTTACACAATATGACCTGCTGCGGATGGCCCAGCGCCCAGACCAGGCCATCGTCTACGGCCCATACAGCTCATACGCGATCCGATGGCCGCCGATACAGGTACCGCTCATGTTGTTGGTGGTCTGGAAGTCAACCTGGATGAAGTAGCTGCGCCAGTCGTCGAGGGTGACGTCGAAGGTCTGACCTACGGTATTCCATCCAAAGGGGCCGCTGACCACACCGATCTGCCCGATCTGCGTGACGTTGCTGCCAAAGCCAAATATGCGGCTGGCCAGGGTACTGGTCATGACGCCGGTGGCGGTTGCACTGTACGCTTCCGTGATGATTTGGGTGATCCGTGCGCCGATCGGCAGGCTGAAGGGGTAAATGAGCCGGCGGCTGGCGTTGTCGTTGGCGCCGCCCGTGGCGAAACCCAGGCAGAGCGAGGTACCCCAGTTGCCGAGGCCGGGCGCGTTGCCGTAGGTGATGCCCGCGCTGCGGAAGACGGGCTGGCCGGCCGCGCCCAGGATTTGCAGCATGTGGACCGGGCTGCACTCCTTGTTCAGCCGCCGATCCTGGTCGTCGCTGGCATCGGTGCAGGTCAGCGCGCCGCCGTCAACCTGCGCTGGCCCCCACCCCAGCACCGAGTTGCGGATGTCTGAATCGGCGCGGGCGCCCGCATCATTGCGCACCGCAGCGATGCTTCCTCGCGCCTGGGATGACTCCACGCGCACGCCGCCGCCGGTGGCATTGTGGATGCCATAGCCAGCGATACCGCTGTTGGAGAGGGCCCGGATATCGCTGTTGGTCACCTGAAGCACGGAGTCTTGTACAAAAAGGCCGATAGCCGTGTCCACGCCCGTTACATCCACCGACGTATGGTGGACACGCAGCGCCCTGTCGTAGTTGGATACGCTGCTGATGCCGTAGACGCTGGTATCGCCGCCAGTGACGACGATGACGCTGTTCTCAATTTCCAGACCCGTATCGTCCAGGCCCTGGATGCCAACTGACTGGCCGTCTCCTCCCGACACGGTCACCGAGCTGTTGCTGAGGGTGAAGGCGGTGTTGATGTTGATCGCGCCAGCGGTGGCGTTGCCGCCGGCCGCGGCCAACGTGCTGTTGCGCACGGTAACCTGGCCGTCGGTCGCTTCGATGGCCCTGGCATTGGCGTTAGAAGATTCGGCCTCGATGCTGATCCGGTCCAACTCAACAGTGCTCCCCCACACCTCGACGCCACGTGCAGAGTCGGCGCCGTTCTGCGCCGTCAGGCTGCTCTCGCGTAGTTTGGCGGCGGCCTGCTCTGCGACGTAGAGCGCCGCGTTTTGCAGCCCGCCTTGTGCGTGAAGCCTGACCATCTCGCCTTGCAACACGGCGCCAGCGTCTGTCACGTAGAGACCAAAATAGTAGCGGCAGCACGGCTGGCCTGCGCCATCCGCCCGCGCCGTGAGGTGGGTCAACGTGGCGTCGTTGCCGCTGCGCAGGCGCACCGCAGTGTTGACGTAGCCTGTCCCTGCGTTGACCACGGTGAGCTGGCTGGCGCGGCTTTGGTCGCTGAGCACCAGCGTCGCGGTGGGGAAGCTAAGCGCATCAATGGGGTTTCCTACCGTGCTGCTGATGATGGTGGTCTCCTCGCCGCTCCCCAACAGGTGCGTGAAACTCGGCAGCGTCAGCGCCTCCACATACGTGCCGGGCAGGACGCGGATCACGTAGGGGCTGCCGACGCTGGCGTTGCCGGCCGCGTTGATTGCGGCCACGGCTGCGCCGACGGTCAGATACTCGCCCCCTTCTTTGGCCACGATCAACTCACGGTCGTTGTACGGATTGCCGCTGGTCCCCCAGGCCGCGGCCACAATCTGCATGTCCACGACGTTGATCGCTCCGTCGCCGTTGACGTCGTAGCGCGGGTTGTAGATGGCCTGGGCCAGCGCCGGCGCCGCCGCGGTCGCCAGGCCCAGCGATAGCGCAACGACCAGCAACACGACTGCCGGCGCAGTCACACGAAACGCCGAATCCATTTTTACACCTCCTACGCAAAACCCGGTGATGACTGCTCACCTTCTCGCAGGCGGGGCATCTTCTCAGTCGCAAACGACAATGGTGAATGAGGAAGCGCCACATATCAGGCGTATGCCCGTGCGACGTTTCGGAAAGACCGGCGAGTGAATATCCATATCCCGTTGGGCTTTCAGATAACCCGAAAGGGCTTCGCTGGATGGCTCGACAATGGCGAAGGACAACGAATGGATCAAGACAGCAGTTGCTGCTGCCAGCAGGAATTCCAAATGTACCCGGAATCGAGGCTTCAGCCGGTCTGCCACAGGGTTCTCAAGTGCCCAATAACCGGCTAAAGCCTCCATTCCAGATGTCTTCAGCGACCACATTTGGAATTCCTGAGCTGGCAGCCGCTAGATGTACAAATCGCGTCTGTTGTAGATCCAGTAGGCCGCAGCCATGCTGACGACGATGATGATGGCCGAGAGAACCAGGTAGGTTCCATTGAGCTGGCCGGCGCGAAAGAGATCGCCTGCATCGAAATACTTGAACGGCGTCAGGTATTTGAGAAAATCGAGATTTTCTTGCATGCCGGAGATGATGGACATGAAGTAGGTCGTCAGGATGATGCCCACCGCAGTCGAGCCGGACAGTTTATAGCGATTCATGGCGCAGCCCAGCAGCAGGCCGATGGCCAGGAAGATCAGCTCGATGACGAACATAGCCTGCATTTCCAGGGCCAGGAAATCGTAAAAGGCGCGATCAGGGTTGTACGACTGCACCGCCGCCAGCGACACCGCCCAGGTGATGAGCACGAAAGCGATGCAGTTGACCAGGGCGGCCAGCGCCTTGGCCGTGATGACCCGGCTGCGTGACACCGGCAGAACCAGTGAGAACTCGACAGTCTTGTCGCGCTCTTCCTTGGAGATGATGTCGCTGCCCCACATGGCCGCGGACATGGCGCCCATCAAACCAAAGTAGATGAACATGATGCCGTAGAAACCGCTCAAAGTAGTCAGGTTGAAGGCGCGCATGTTCATGGCGTCCATCAGCGCGGGCGGCATCGAGTCCAGCACTTTCAACATCTCAGGGTCGCCGGCAAAGGCGGAAAACTTAGCCGTGGCAATCATGACCAACAGCAGAATGATGAAGCTCCAGATCAGCAGCGACTTCAGGTTGGCTTTCAGTTCACGAAGAAAGATGTTCATGGCGCCTCTCCTCTACGATACCGCCGGAATGTCTCGGCGGAGATAGAGCCAGTAACTGGCCGCCAGTGAGATCAGAGTGACCATCGCGTTGAGCAGCGCCAAAGGCATGTCATACGCGCCGTTCTGAACGATGGCGGACGCATCGAAATGCTTGAAGGGCGTGATCAGCTCCAGTTTGACGTCGCCAAACACGCCGCTGAACGCGCTCAATACATACGAACCGAAGCCCAGGCCCAGGGCATACGGCGTCACGCTGCGCACGCGCTTGGCCAACAAAGAAATGACCAGCCCCACACCCAGGAAGAAAAGCTGGAAGATCACAATGCTGAGCAGCAGCAGGATTAGCGTGCCCGGCGCGTAGTCGTACTTGCCGCGGAAAAGCCAGATGGCGGCAAAAGTGCTCGCCCACACCGCCAGGTTAGTGAGGGTCAGGCTGGTCAAGGCAGCTAGCAGTTTGCTGGTCAACACCTGGCTGCGGCTGACCGGTTTGCTCAGCAGGAAGTCGGCGGTTAGTTCGCTCTCTTCGATCGAAACCAGGCCAAAACCATAGTTGCTGGCCTGAATCGCCAGGCAAAGTTGGACGAAAAGAAAGATCAAACTATAGAAACCGAGCACGGAGGCCAGGTTCATGTTTTCCATGCCGAAGGCGGCTAACAACTCCGGCGGGAACTTCGCCATCATTTGATCGAGCAACGCCGCTTGATCGGCAAACGACGAGAACAGGGAAAAGAAGAACACGATGAGAAGCGCCAACGCCAGCGACCAGGTCGCCGCCGATTTTAGCCGCGCGCGAAACTCGTATGTAAAGATATTTGCGCTCATGGTTTTGCCTATTCGTAGTAGTGCATGAAGATCTCTTCCAGCGTGGGTTCTTCGATCGTCACATCTTCAACCTGGATGCCGCTGATCTTGTGCAGCACCGCGTTGATGTCGCCCTTGAAAAAGAAATTCAGCGTGCTGTTTTCCGTCTGCACGTTGGTCACGCCTGGCAGATCAAAGAAGGCCGGCGCCAGTCCCGCGGCGGTCACACGCACCTTCTTGTAGTTGTTCTGCTGCAGGGTACGAATGTCGGAAATCTCGGCAATGCTGCCCTCGCGGATGATGCCCACACGGGTGCAGAGGCGCTGCACTTCACCCAGGATGTGCGAGGAGAAGAAAACCGTGACGCCACGCGCGTTTTCCTGACGGATCAGGTCGAAGAATTTGCGCTGCATGAGCGGATCGAGTCCGCTGGTCGGCTCATCCAGGAAGAGCAGTTTGGGGCTGTGCAGCAAGCCCTGCACGATGCCAACCTTCTTCTTGTTGCCGTACGACAGGTCGCTGATGCGCCGGTTCAGCTCCAGTTCCATCGTTTCCGACAGCGTGCGCATTCGTTGGGTGCAGTCGCCCTCGTAGAAACTGGCGGAATACTTGAGCAGGTCAATGACCTTCATGCCTTCGTAGTAGTAGACTTCCGAGGGCAGGTAGCCGATATCGCGACGAATTTCGGGGCCTTGCGTGACCACATCTTTGCCAAAGACCCTGGCGCTGCCGCCGGTGGGGTGAATCAGCGACAGGAGCAGACGGATGGTGGTGGATTTGCCGGCGCCATTTGGCCCAATGAAGCCGAAGATTTCACCCTCCTCTACACCGAAAGAAACATCTACGATGCCCCGCGCCTTGCCGTAATACTTGGTCAACTTAGAGACTTCGATAACGCTCATTGCGTCGCTCCTTTGCAAACAACCACTGGCGAGGGATTGAAAGCGCTCCATGCTATATTGTACCACAGCTTGGGCAAGGCACGCGAGAACCGCGGCAATACTCTGAAGATTCACCGCGGAGGACGCGGAGGTTTGTTCTTCTCTGCGCTCTCGGCGTCTCGTACGGCAATTAATCCCCTGCGGCGTAACTGCTCACCCTGCAGGCCGATTTGGACAGGAGGTACAGGATGTACAGGATTCTTGCTCTGTGGTGTGCAAAACTATCGGCGCGAGAGTTCGAATATCCTGTCAATCCTGTTATCCTGTCTGTGTTCCAGGCAGGCTGAGTAATCACCCTGCGGCGAAAAATGTAATCTTGTTGGGAACTGGCTGCTACGGCACGTGATGTTGGTGACGAGAATGCCCTGGCGGCTCCAAAAGACGAACGAAGGGTTGACGGCCAGGAGCAGGGCCGCCAGGCCGGCCGTGCGCCGGTTGAACGCGGCCGCGGCGAAGTGGTAGAGAAAGATCAGCGTCAGCGCAGCGCAGACGATGGGCAAAGCGCGCAGCGCGGGCACGTTCACGCCGCCCAGGGCCAGGAACGGCAGCGCCAGGTAAACGTTGAGCGCACCGATGTAGTCCTGCACCATCGTCGGCAGGGTCAGGCCAAAGAGGTGCAGCCCGGCGCCGCGGAACAGGGA
>JAYRVL010000635.1:0-6064 GCA_041918575.1 Anaerolineae bacterium
GAACGCCCGAAAATCCGCCCATCCCTTCAGCGACAATACCTTCGTGATTGCCGCCGTCAGACTCGTCTTCCCATGATCAATATGACCAATCGTCCCTACGTTGATGTGCGGCTTCGTTCGCTGAAATACTGCCTTTGCCATAGCTCCGAATGACTCCTTTCACTTCCCAAAAACGACGCCGAGAGTCGCCTTGCGCACTCCAGGTCGCAAATTTACTATCTTTCTCGATTCGAGACCTGTTTGAATCCCGTCACGCAAACCTAATTATTATACGTAGAACAGTCATCTTGGCAAATACCTCAGGCCAGTCGGCGAGAAAATGCACAACTCGCCCCATGCCAGGCGCAGCTCACCGATTGAGCAGTTTCTGCGCCTGCTCAGCCGGCACCGCCTGATAATGATCGAACTCCTGCGTGAACACGCCGCGCCCCTGCGTGCGCGAACGAAGATCGGTGGCATACCCAAACATGGAAGCCAACGGGATGAACGAACGCACGGCCTGCGTTCCGGTGGAATGCATCTCGATCCCGTCAATCTGCCCTCGTCGGGCGCTCAGGTCGCCGATTACATCGCCCACATAATCCTCAGGCGTCACCACTTCAACCTTCATGATCGGCTCCAGCAGAACCGGACCGGCCTTCAGCGCGCCGTCCTTCAGGGCCATCGAGGCCGCGATCTTGAAGGCCAATTCCGACGAGTCCACCTCATGGTACGAACCGTCCACCAGCCGCGCGACCAGATCAATCAACGGGAACCCGCTGATTACCCCATTCTCCAGGGCTTCCTTGATGCCCGACTGAATGGCAGAGATATACTCGCGTGGCACAACGCCGCCCACCGTCTTGTCTTCGAACAAGAAGCCTTCGCCTGGCGCCAACGGCTCCAGTTCCAACCAGACATCTCCATACTGTCCACGGCCGCCGCTCTGACGCACGAAACGACCCTGGATCTTGACCTTCTTCGTGATCGTTTCGCGATAGGCAACCTGCGGACGTCCCACCTTGGCCTGCACGCGAAATTCACGCAACATCCGGTCCACCAGCACTTCCAGGTGCAGCTCGCCCATACCTGCAATCAGCGTCTGACCCGTCTGCTCATCCACCTTGACCTTGAAAGTCGGGTCTTCCTCAGCCAGGCGTTGCAGCGCCATTGACATCTTGTCCTGATCGGCCTTCGTCTTCGGCTCGATAGCGATCATGATCACCGGTTCGGGGAAGGCAATAGACTCAAGAATCACCTGGTCCGCAGGCTCGCAGAGCGTGTCGCCAGTGAAAGTCTGTTTCAGGCCAATGATGGCGCCAATATCGCCAGCCGAAATGCCATCCAGTTCCTCGCGTTGATTGGCGCGCATCCGCATCAAACGGCCGATGCGCTCCTTGCGCCCCTTGGTCGAATTGACCACACCGCTGCCGGCGTTGAGCACGCCGGAGTACACGCGCACATAGGCCAGACGACCCACATACGGATCGGCCACGATCTTGAAGACCAACGCCGACAGGGGCGCCGATTCATTGGTGGGACGAATCTTGTCGGCTTCGGTGTCAGGATCCACCCCATGCACCGCCGGAATATCGAGCGGAGAAGGCAAATAGTCCACCACCGCGTCCAACAAGGGCTGCACACCCTTGTTGCGCAGCGAACTGCCGCACAGAACCGGCACCAGTTGGCTGTTCAGCGTCGCCCGGCGCAGCGCCCGGCGCAGTTCCGGCGTCGTGATCTCTTCCCCTTCCAGGAACTTCAAGGTCAATTCGTCATCGGTCTCAGCAATCGCCTCGATCAGCTTCTCGCGCCACTCTTTGGCCTCGGCTTGCAGGTCTTCTGGGATCTCGCCGATCTGGGGCGAAGCGCCCAGCTCGTCAGTGAAAACAACCGCCTGCATCTCCATCAGGTCTACCGCGCCCTTGAACGTATCCTGCACGCCAATCGGAATCTGGACCGGCACAGGCCTGGCGCCCAGTCGCGTGCGGATCATGTCAATCGTGCGCCAAAAGTTGGCCCCGATCCGGTCCATCTTATTGACGAAGCACATGCGCGGCACGCCATAACGATTCGCCTGACGCCACACCGTTTCCGATTGTGGCTCCACACCGGCTACGGCATCGAACACAACAACGCCGCCGTCGAGTACACGCAGCGAGCGCTGCACTTCAGCCGTAAAATCAATATGGCCAGGGGTATCAATCAGGTTGATCTGATAGTCACGCCAGGAGGTGGTGATGGCCGCTGCGGTGATGGTGATCCCGCGCTCCTTTTCCTGCTCCATCCAGTCGGTGACGGTGGTACCCTCATCCACATTGCCCAGCCGATACGTGCGGCCTGAGTAAAACAGTACACGCTCAGTCGTTGTTGTCTTGCCCGCATCAATATGGGCAATGATACCGATGTTGCGAATACGTTCCAGCGAAAATTCACGAGCCATAACTACCGATCCTTGAGACAAGGACGAAGGGCAAAGAATGGCTCTCTGCCCTTCGTCGCGAAATAACCACGTTGCCACGAACAACGGTCAAATGCTTGAGCCGTCTTCAAGCGCTCCCTTGACAGAAGCAATGGCATTTGCTGTATCAGACTATCACCAACGATAATGAGCAAAGGCCCGATTGGCCTCAGCCATCTTCAGTGTATCTTCCTTCTTCTTGATGGCGCTGCCCTGAAAGGCTGCCGCATCCATCAACTCGCTGGCCAGTCTTTCGGCCATGGTGCGGCCCGGGCGATTCCTTGCCGCCTGCACCAACCAGCGCATCGCCAACGCGCCCTGGCGACCCGGCTCGATCTCCACAGGCACCTGGTAGGTCGCGCCGCCCACGCGGCGAGGCTTCACCTCGATCGTTGGCGTCACATTTTTCATCGCCGTCTCGAACGTGTCCATCGGCGGCTTCTTGGTCTTGCCCTCGATGATGTCGAGCGCCGAATAGACAATCCGTTCGGCCACGCTCTTTTTTCCACGCTGCATGATGCGATTGATCAGCCGCGTCAGTGTTTCGTTATTATAGCGACTATCTGGAATAACCGGTCGAAGTTCGGCTCGATTTCGTCTTGACATACAAACCTCCGCAAGAGATTTCAGGTTGAGGATTGGCCCTGGCTGCAAATAGTGCAAGAACCAGGCCGCGCCACTTCCCGCACTCGTTACTTCTTACCCTTGGCCGGCGCGCCCGATTTCTGGCCCTTGGCGGCCTGTCCGGCCTTCGGGCGCTTGGAGCCATACTTGGAACGACCGCGCTTACGATCCTCGACGCCAGTGGTGTCCAACGCTCCACGCACGATGTGATAGCGCACGCCGGGCAAATCTTTGACACGACCGCCCCGCACCAGCACTACCGAGTGTTCCTGCAAACGATGACCTTCGCCTGGAATGTAGGCTGTAACTTCGATATTGTTCGTCAAGCGTACACGAGCGATCTTGCGCAGCGCCGAATTCGGCTTCTTTGGCGTGGTCGTACGCACTTGCGTGCATACGCCGCGCTTGAAGGGATTGCCAGTCTTGATGCGCTGCGTGCTGCCACTCAACGCGTTATAGGAAAAACGCAGCGCCGGCGCCTTTTCTTTGGCCTTTTGGGGCGAACGCCCCTTACGAATCAACTGGTTAATGGTAGGCAATTTCTTCCTCCGCAATGACTGGCCTCAGGCAACACAAAACCGCCCGCGCGCCAGGCCTGAGGCCTTTACCGGCGCCATTCCCTTCATCCGCAGCCAGCGGAATGGGAGCAAGGCGGGAAAAAGGGCCGACGCTATTTCGTCAGCCCTATCATGGCAGGCATTATAACCACAGATGTGTGACTGGTCAAATTTGCCTGCCGCGTTCGTATGACCGATTTCGAGCTGTGTGTCACCGCATGGTATAATCTCACCTGCAATGACACCTGGAGAATTTGCCTTGACACGTCACCCCGGCATTCGCGCCGGTCTCTTGGGAGCAATCGCCAGCATCGTCTTTTCGTTGCTCGCCTTGATTCCCTTCTTTGGCTGCCTGATCATGCCGATCAGCCTTTTTTTGTATCTAGGCGTTGGGATGCTGGCCGCCTATCTACAGTTGCGTCGCCGACCCCAAACCTCGATGCAGCGCTGCGCGCAGGCCGGTTTTCTGGCCGGCCTTATCACCGGCCTGGCCGACGGCGTCATGGGCCTGGTCACAGTCCCGGTGGCGCTCCCTTTGACCGGCGGCAGCGCGGCCATCCTGGCCCAGCTCCCGCCCGCCGTTTCTGACCTGGTGCTGTCGCTCGGCCTGACGCCGGCCGAAGTCTTCAGCACGACCGGCATTTTCGTGATGGCCGCGATCCTCGCCCTTCTCACCATCGTGGGAGCAACGCTCCTCGGCACGTTGGGCAGCATCCTGGTTGTGGCGACACCGACGCGGCGCACACGCGCGGGGCGCTGAACGCGGTCAGGGCAAGCCATTTCAGCAGTCGCAGCGTCTCAGCCCTCTTCGTCGAAGCGCTCGCCGCAGTGCAGGCAGACCTCAGCCGCCTCGCTCACCTCACCGCCGCAGTGGTTGCACGTCAGCAAGAAATACGCGCCACAGGCAAAACAGTGCGTGGCGTCTGCATCCACCACATGTTGGCACTGCGGACACAGGCTGACGCCGCAGACGTTGCATTCACTGCTGCCCGCCGGCAAACGCGCCGCGCAGCGTGGACAGCCGAAGGTGGGCGCGGGCGCGGCAGATTGACCACAGCGCGGGCAGGCATCCTCATCATGTTCCAACACCAGGGCGCAGCGCATGCAAAGGCGGTGATAGCAGCTCTGGCAAAAGCCTCGCGCCAGTGGAAACTCGGCCCGGCACGTTGGGCAGCGCACCATGACAAGCACCCCGCCCACGCTGAACACCTCGCCGCTCGGCCGGCCGGCCAGATCGAACGCCTGGCCGCAGGCGCCGCAAGTTGCTGCCGCGCCAAGAACGCGGGCATTGCAGCGCGGACACACCCGCACAAACGAACGCCCACAATTGGGGCACTCGCTGGCCTGCGCAAGCAGCATGAAGGCGCACTCCGGGCAGGCAAACTCCAAGATCAAACCACAATTTTCGCACAAACCATCAGCCTCACCCACCGCAGCGCCACAGCGCGGGCACAGCAACTGCCCACAGGCCAAACAACTGCCCTGCTCCAGGAACACGTCGGCCCGGCAGCGCGGGCAGCGGCCCGAAGCCGACTCAATCGCTGCACTGATCCCCGGCCCAGATTCCATCGTCATGTGGCTACTGAAGATTCCCGGCACATCCAGGAGGGGAGAGACCATATCGAGCGGCGCCGACTCAGCGTCACCCGTCAGTAAAGCCCCGCACGCAGGGCAAAGCGGTGTTCCCGCGGCGATTTGCGCGCCGCACGCGGAGCAAGTCAGAGCGAACTCCAGCCCACAGCGCGGACATCGCAGCGCATCATCCGGCAGCAGCGCGCCGCAGTCAGGGCACAGCTCGGCGCCGCAGTCTGCGCAGACTCCGCTGCCTTCGAAAACCGGCTTACCGCACAATGGGCAAGGGGAGGTGAATTCTGCGCCGCATTGTGCGCAGGCCAGGGCATCTGGCTCGACCTCGGCGCCGCAGTGGGGGCAGGTCAGCATGAATTCCACACCGCACACCGGACACGCATCGTCCTCTGCATCCACCGCTGCGCCACAGGCCGGGCACAGCGCCTGTCCGCACGCCGGGCACTCCCCGCTTTCCTCTTCGATCTCTGCCTGACACATGGGACACTGCATTGTTTTTCTCCTGATCAGCTTCGTCGAAGCCGCCTCGATTCAGCGGAGAGACGCGTTGGGCGCCGTGCTCAGAACTTCCAGCGCCTTGAGCAGCTGGACATCATCGGTGGTCTCGAACTCCCCGGGCTTCATCATCCGCAAACGCGACGGGGTGACAAGCCTGGCGCCTCCGGGCAGCGCGAGAGAAATATCCGGTTCGATAAACAGTATGAAAATAACTGCCACGGCCAGCAAACAGCCGGGCAGGCCAAAACGTTGATTGGTCATGAGTGGTCTTGAATCTCCCTCTGCCCTGCGCCGCGAGAAAGGGTCGGCGCGTTACGCATGAACGGTTCTTTTTTTGCCCATCTTTGTTTCTCGTGCGATA
>JAYRVL010000636.1:0-5413 GCA_041918575.1 Anaerolineae bacterium
AGGAAGTAGGGGATAGGAAGTAGGAGATAGGAAGTAGGGGATAGGAAGTAGGGGATAGGAAGTAGGAGTGAAGAGTGAATGGCAGGAGAGAGAGAGCGTGGGGCTGATTCGTTGGAACGAGGCAGGCGCGTGAAATGCGTAAAATTGAGATGGCGGGGACGTTGGGGGCTGGCGCTGGTGGTTGTAGTGACCGCGTTGGCGCTGATCTGGCAGGGCGAGCGGCCCGCGGCCGCGCAGGACGGCGCCTGGTCGCAGCCCAGGCTGGTCTTCGAGACCGACGGGACGATCAACTATCCGGTCGTGGTGACTGACGCGTTCGGACAGGTGCATGGCTTCTGGGTTGTGCTGCCCAACGAGGCTGATCCGGGGCCGAATCAACTCTATTACACGCGCTTGGACCGCCCAGACTGGAAGCCGGTTGATATCTTCGTCTCCGATGAGTCGTTCAGCGAGCTTTCGAGCATCGCGGCCAGGGATCGTCTTGCGCTGTTCTGGCGCGGCGACACGTATACCTGGGCAGGCGTCTCGCCTTCAGCGTCGGCGCACGACTGGCAGCATCCGGCCACTCTGCATGATGCGCTGCCGGGCGCGGGTCTGGCGTTGGCGCCTGATGGCGCGGTGTGGATGGCCTATTCCGTGCCGGGTATCCAGGCCATGTATGTGCGCCGCTTCGACCCGGCCAGCACGCAATGGGAAGAGCCGCACTGGATGGCGAATGTGACGCGTGTGCAGCGCATCCCCAACGCGGTGCGCATGGCCGTGGCGGCTGACAACAGCCTGCACGTGGTATGGGCAGAATATCAGGCGCCAGACGGATGGCCGCCGCTGGGGCTGTATTACAGTAACTCAACCGACCAGGGACTCACCTGGCTTCCGCCGCAGCAGGTGGCCGATACCGGTTACAATCAGCCGAATGTGGCAACCGGCCCCAACGGCCAGGTCTACCTGACCTGGGTCGGCATGGTCGGCGTGGGCGGCAAATACTTCCAGGAATCGGGCGATGGCGGGCGCACCTGGGGACGGGTGGAGCAAATCTCCCTTTCGGAGACGCTTGGCGGTTCCGAAGGCGCGCCGAACATCGCGGTGGATGCGATCGGCGATCTGCACGTCACTTTTTCGCAGAGCAAATGCGTCTGGTACACGGCGCGCCAGGGCGGAAGCTGGACCTGGCCCCTGTGCATTTCGGCCAATGTCCCCGGTGAAATCTCGAACATCGAATCGCCGAGCATGGCCCTGGGGTTGGGCAACCAACTGCACGTTTTCTTTTGGTTCAACAAGAAACAGCTCTGGTACACCAGCCGCACGTTGACCATCGAGGGCCAGGCGCCGCTGCCCGTTCCCACACCCACCGCGAATCTTGCGCAGTTGTCTCCCACGCCCACCCGCGCGCCCACGGCAACGCCGACCGTGATTCCGGTGTACGATTTCGATCGTCGCGCGCCGCCGCCCCCCCGGGGCTGGCAGCAGTCTGGGGCAAGCGGGTTGGTGTTTGGCATGGCGCCGGTTCTCGTCCTCCTGGTCGCCATGGTGCAGGTGCAGAGGATGCGCCGCCGTCACTAGAGTGAGCGAGAGTGAGCGAGAGTAGAAATAAAACATGAGTGAATCCACCGAATCCGCGTGGCCGCCGCCGGCGGCGAAAAAATATGCGCCTGGCCCGGCCAACAAGGGTCAGAAAGCGTTGACCTCTGCTGCGCCGGCAACCGTCATCATCGAGCCGGTGCGTGGCTGGAGCCGCCTGGAACTGGGGCAGATCTGGGAGTATCGCGACCTGCTGAGGGCCTTTTTCTGGCGAGAAGTGCAGGGGCGCTACCGCCAGATGGCATTCGGCCCGCTGTGGATCATCCTGCAGCCGGTAATCAACATGATCGTGATGAGCTTCGTCTTTGGCCGTCTGGCCAGGCTGCCCTCGGAAAACATTCCCTATCCGCTGTTCGTCTACAGCGCGCTGCTGCCGTGGCAGTTTTTCGCCAACAGCGCGCGCAACTCGGCGCAGAGCCTTCTCACGCAGCGTGCCATTATCGCCAAAATTTACTTCCCACGCCTGTTGGTTCCACTGGCTACTGTCATGGCAGCCCTGGTGGATTACCTGGCCGCTTTGCTCGTCCTGATTGGCCTGTTGATCTACTATCACGTGACAATCACCTGGGCCGTGCTGACCATCCCGCTGTTCTTGCTCCTGGCTGCCGCGGTCGGCCTGGCTGTGGGCTTTTGGCTGGCCGGCCTGGCAATCAAGTTCCATGACGTGACTATTGGCCTCGGTTTTGCCATCACCATCTGGCAGTACCTGACGCCGGTGGCCTACTCCGCGCGGTTGATTCCAGACAACTGGCAGCTCATCTATCAGCTCAACCCGCTGACGCTGGTGGTTCAAGGCTCACGTTGGGCGCTGCTCGGCGCTGTCTGGCAGCCAACCTGGCTGAATGGCCTGGTGGTGTTGATCGTCCTGGCCCTTCTTGTGGCCGGCGCCTTCTACTTCCGCCGCGTCGAGCAGAATATCGTAGACTCGATTTGAGGTTGGTTGACATGCGGGTGACTGTGTGGTACACTTCGTTCTCAAGTCGTAATCGAGATCCTCATGAACCGCGTCCATCAAGGAGGTGCGTCTATTGGCAATAGGTCTAACGTCTGCGAATCCACTCACTCGAATCCCGTGCTGTTGGCCCCTTCGTCCCCCTTTTTCTTGATCGAGCCAACTCGGATCTGGCTCAAGCCGCTTTTTGTATCTGTAGGAGGAAATAAATGAACTGGTTTACGCATCTATCTGCTGCTGTTCGGCAGCGCCGCGCGCGTTCGGTTGCCACATTGCTGATCATCGTCTTGATCGCCACTACCGCGTGGGTTGCTGCACAGCCATCCTCGGATGCTCTTGCCGCGGGCAGTTTTACCGCCAACGG
Source organism: Anaerolineae bacterium (assembly GCA_041918575.1). Classification (GTDB taxonomy): domain Bacteria; phylum Chloroflexota; class Anaerolineae; order SSC4; family Amarolineaceae; genus Amarolinea. Next base: position 2,895 of record JAYRVL010000636.1, read on the forward strand.
GAACACTGTCACCCTGAACTTCGGCAAGGCTGCTGCCAACGTCACCGTGACCTTCTTCCAGTCTGCTGATCGCCGGGCCGACGCCCGCGATGTGGTCTTGGGCACGGCGGTGATGGCTAATGCCGCGACCCCGCAGAGCTTCGTTCTCGGCACGGACCTGAACCTGCCGAACGATGCCGGCGACGCGGCCGACGCTGAGTATGATTACTACATTCTGGCCAAGTCATCTGCCGGCACATTGGTCCTGGTTGGCTTGTACCAGTATAACGGCGGTTCCATCTTCGTGCATGGCAGCAGCGGTACGGATGTGGTCACCGCGCGTGACAGCGGCGACGCCGTAGTGATGACATTCGACGGCGCGCTCTACAGCTATGCCTCGTCGAGTTTCAAGGGCTTCGCCATCCGCACCCATGACGGCGCCGACCGCGTCGATCTTTCGGGCGTGGTGGGGCATCGCGGCCCCACGGATGCCTGGGCTGAGGCCACCCTGCGCGCGCTGAACGATGATCGCATCAACGCCATGCTGAATGCCAAGGATTCTTCAATGTCCATCGGCCAGGCCCTGGTGGAGCGCGCCTACGAGTTGAACGGCGAACTGGCCGACACCATCGCCGACACGATTGGCTACGACAACTACAAGGCCCTGCAGTACGTGGACTGCTCGCTGTTCGCTAATGCCGGCGCCATCTTCGGCGGCCCTGGCCCCGATGTCCTGACCGGCACGGCCGACAACGACAAGTTGTTTGGCATGGCTGACGATGACACTCTGCTTGGCCTGGGCGGCTGCGACAGACTGAACGGCGGCGCTGACGACGACACGCTCGACGGCGGCGACGACAAAGACTGGGCCATGTACGATGATTCACCGAGTCGCGTTGTGGTTGACCTCACCGGCGCGTTGGCCACCACGGACGGCTGGGGCGGTACGGACACCATCGTCCTGTCCACGCTGGAGAACGTCTGGGGCTCGGCCTACAACGATCGTATCATCGGCGACAGCGCAGACAACCGTCTGCTGGGTGACGCCGGCAACGACACGATCATTAGCAATGCGGGCGACGGCTGGATCGAAGGCGGTTTCGGCAACGACAACCTGCGCGGCAATGACGGCAACGACCTGATCGAGGCCGGCGACGGCGATGACATCATTCAGGGCCAGAACGACAACGACACCATCACCGGCGGCTACGGCAACGACAACATGATCGGCGGCCCTGGCTACGACGAGTTGATGGGCGGCGTCGGTGATGACTTCATGAACGGTCACGCGAACGACGACATCATGAGCGGCGGCTATGGCAACGACACCATGTGGGGTCAGGGCGGCAACGACCGCCTGGATGGCAATGAGGACGACGACACCCTCTACGGCGTTGATGACACCTGCGTGGATGACCTCGCCATTGATCGCCTGCACGGCAACGTCGGCGCGGATACGGCCTACGCCGCGGTCGCCAGCGCCTTCCCCGACGAAGTGCTGACCAGCGTCGAAACGACCATCGCTTGCCCCTAACCCGGTCGAACCGGAACCAAACGACTCACACAGAGCCGCAAAGGCGCCAAGATGCTAATCGCCTTCTTCGTGTCTTTGTGGCTTTGTGTGAGAGCTTTTTTGACTCACACCAAGACACAAAGAACACAAAGAGACCCCTGATTTCTTTGTATCCTGGCGTCTTTGTGTGAGAGCTTCTTACTGCAAACATCTATATGAACGAGCCAGTCATCCGCGCCGATCATCTCGGCAAAATGTACCGTATTGGCCTCCCTCCGTCGCGTCCGGCCAACGCCTGGCAGGCTGCGCGTCAGGTTGCCCTGGCGCCCTTTGCCTACATCCGTGACATTCGCCGGCCTCCGAGCGAGGCAGAGACCCTCTGGGCAGTGCGCGACGTCTCTTTCAAGGTCAACCAGGGCGATATTGTCGGCGTCATCGGCAGCAACGGCGCGGGCAAATCCACGCTGCTCAAGGTGCTGTGCCGCATCACCAAACCGTCCGAAGGCCGCGCCGTCATTCACGGCCGCATCGGCTCGCTGCTGGAGGTGGGTACCGGTTTTCACCCTGAGTTGACCGGTCGCGAAAACATCTACCTCAACGGCGCCATCCTGGGCATGAAGAACGCCGAGATTCGGCGCAAGTTCGATGAGATCGTGGCCTTCTCCGAGGTGGAGCAATTCCTCGATACTCCGGTCAAGCGCTACTCCAGCGGCATGCATGTGCGCCTGGCCTTTGCCGTAGCTGCCCACCTCGATCCAGAAATCTTGCTGATTGACGAAGTACTGGCCGTGGGCGACGCCGCATTTCAACGCAAGTGCCTGGGCAAGATGAGCGACATTGCCGGCGACGGTCGCACCATCCTCTTCGTCAGTCACAACATGGCCGCGGTCGCCAACTTGTGTAACCGCGCCATCCTGCTGCAAAAGGGCCGCATCCTGATGGAGGGCACACCCGATGATGTCATTCGTAGTTACCTGGCGCAGGGCGAGAGCGGCGGCTGCTGGCACGTAGACACCAACAAACTGGG
>JAYRVL010000637.1:0-2259 GCA_041918575.1 Anaerolineae bacterium
ACTCGGTGCAAAGATCGGCCGCCATGGCCCCGCCCACCATGCCCGCGCCCAAAACAACCACTTTTTTCATCATTCATGCCCCCACATGCTAAGGGTCTGTAGATCAATAACTTCCCACTTTCCCCTGGGATTTTATCGTCAAAGCGAGGAGAGTCATTCTTTTACGAACCCTAAGTCATTTTACCACACCACAGAGGGGAGTTCCAAGCGGTTGAGGGGCGCGCCAGCATTACGCCCGTCACCACTGGCAATGTTGCGGACAGGCAACCATCACAGTATACTCTGGGTAGTCCCGAAAACACAGATCCACATTATTCGAAGGAGGGGCCGTTCCATGCATACGCTCAATGCCGCCATGTTCCTGGAGAACGCCGCACAGCGGGCCGGTGACAAACCGTTTCTGTTGACCGGACAGCAGCCCGTGACCTTTGGCCAGGTCGAAGAAAACGCGCGCCGCGCGGCGCGCATGTTCACCGACCTGGGCATTCAACCCGGCGAACGCATCGCGTTCCTGATGGGCAATTCGCCCACGTTCATGGCCTGTTACTTTGGCGCGCTCAAGATGGGGGCCGTACCGGTACCCCTCAACCCGCAGTCTCCCGGCCCTGAGGTGGCCTATTATCTGACCGATTCCCATGCCGGCGCGTTCGTGGCCGCCGAGCCTTTCCTGGAAGCGGCCCAGGCCGGTTTTCAGACGGCCGGCACCTGCCAGCACTTCCTGCTCGACAACCTACCGGGCAGCACGGCCTGTCCACCCGCGGCCCAACGCCTGGCGCCGCTGCTGAGCGCGGTCAGCAGCGATTTCACGACCGCGGTCACCCAACCGCAGGACGTAGCCGTCGTGCTTTACACCTCCGGCACCACCGGCCGCCCCAAAGGCGCGATGCTCAGCCATGCCAACCTGCACTTCTTCACCGAACTGCTCGCGCGCGATCAGTGGGAGCTTGGCCCCAGCGACGTCATCCTGATGACCGCGTCGGCCTCGCATATCTTCGGCCAGACCATCCTGCTCGTGGCCTGCGCCACCACCGCCGCGCTGAGCCTGGTCGGCCGCATTGACATCGCCACCCTCGCCGCCAACATCCAACGCGACCGCGTGACCTACTTCGCAGGCGTGCCCATGCTGGCCAACCTGCTGCTCCACTCTCCGCAAGTGGCCGCCTTCGATCTCAGCTCCCTGCGCAAGGTGATGTTTGGCGGCGCCACCATTTCTTCCGAAGTCATGGCGCAGTTCAAGGCCCGCTTCCAGGTTGAAGTCATCACCGGTTACGGCATGACCGAGGCGGTGCCCCTGACCTTTGCCAACGCGGCCCTGATGCGCAGCGCGCCGCCCGGCTCGGTGGGCAGGCCGGTGTGGGGCACATCCCTGCGCATCGTGGATGAGACCGACGCCGACATGCCGCCGGGCAGCGCCGGAGAGATCATCGTGCGCGGGCCGCAGGTTTTCAGCGGCTATCAGAATCGGCCGGAGGCCAACGCCGAAGCCCTGCGCGGGGGCTGGTTCCACACCGGGGACGCCGGCTACCTGGACGCCAACGGCTACCTCTTCATCGTAGACCGCCTGCGCGAGATGGTCAAGGTCAGCGGTTTTTCCGTTTTCCCGGCCGAAGTCGAGCGCGTGCTGCAAGCGCACCCGGCCGTAGCCGAAGTCGCGGTCATCGGCCTGCAGCGCAAAAACCTGGACGAACGCCTGAAGGCCTTCGTCGTGCTCAAGCCGGGCGCCGAAGCCGGCGTACGCGAGCTGATCGCCTACTGCGAATCGCAGTTGGCCGACTACAAATGCCCACGGCTGATCGAATTCCGGGCCAGCTTGGCCAAAAGCCCCACCGGCAAAATTGACAAGCGGAGCCTGGCCGAGTGATGACAGCGCCTGAGGCCGACACCCTGATAGATGTGCTGCGTTGGCGCGCCAGCCAGCAGCCAGACCGCCCGGCCTACATCTACCTGAGCGATGGCGAGACAGAGGAACAGCGCCTGACCTACAGCCAACTGGACCGGCAGGCGCGACAGGTGGCCGCGGCGCTGCAGCGCGTGGCCCAACCGGGCGACCGCGTGCTCGTCCCCTTCCCCTCGGACCTGGCGTTCATGGCGGCCTTCCTGGGCTGCCTCTACGCGGGCATGATTGCCGTGCCCGCGCACCCGCCGGCCCTGCAGCGCGCGGGACGGCCGGCCACGCGGCTGCAATGGATCGTGCAGGACGCGGGCGCGACCGTGGCCCTGGCCGCGCCCGAGGTCATCGCCACCCTGGAGCGCCGCATC
>JAYRVL010000638.1:0-2438 GCA_041918575.1 Anaerolineae bacterium
ATGGAGCGCCAGAACAAGCTTGTGGGAATCACCTCGGCGTGCAATGATTGCGTCGCGCTCGGCACCATCGAAGGTGAAAAATGCCTTCAACTCGAAGTCGCTGATATCGCGGGGGAGCCCACGCATCCCCAAAAACGATGTGTGCCAACCCTGAATCGAGAACCTCAAAAGTGGGAGGCCACCATACCCGATTACAAAGCGAACAGGAAAGTCAATGAAATCAACGGTCTACCCAGACCACCCCCGCGCCAGTGCTAGCTTTGCGTACCGTCACTTATTGCACTGAAAACGAGGAGACCCCACCTCAGGTGGAAGCTCGACACTGCGTTTCTCCGTCAGCGCCGGGCGGCGCGGGCGCAAGGACCATGACAGGGGGACTGGCGTCCGCGAAACACTGACCATGAGCCAGTCTCAGAAAATTAAGGGTTTACCCTAGATTCAAACCGCTACGATCTACACTGAAACCGAGATCACCCCTATTTGAACCGGACATGCTGCCAGACCCACGGCGTCTGGGGTGGAATATGCAACTGTTCACTGACATCTTCGCCGATGCGGTGCAGCGCGCCCTGACAGCCTGCGGCGCTGCAGAAGTGCTCGCGCGCTGATAATTCACGACCCATTTGCGCAACAGGTTGGCGTTCACGCCATGTTTGAGGGCCATTCCCGCCAGCGATACGCCCGGCTGCAGGCATGCCTGGGCCAGCCGACGTTTCGATTGTGAATCATAGCGCCGCCGGCCATCGCGCCGTGTGCTGGTCACCACCAGCCCTAACTCTGAGTCATTCCGATTCTCTTGCATAGGTGTCCACCTCCATACGTGGACACCTATGCTCCACTCATTCACATCGTTACGCTATGTGCAGGGAAATTCGCGCTTACAGAAGATCAAGGCCAGAGTGGATGCCGCCAAGCTCGCCGGCAAGGATGAAATCGGCGTGCGCGTGGGCAAAATTATCAACCAGTACAAGGTCGCCAAGCACTTCGAACTCGTCATTGAGGATGCGGCGTTCGTGTTCCGGCGCACGCCCGCCAGTATCACTGCGCAAGCCGCGCTGGATGGCATTTACATCGTTCGCACCTCGGTGCCGGCTACGCACATGGCGGCGGCAGATTGCGTGCGCAACTACAAGTCACTGGCCAACGTCGAGCGCGCCTTCCGCTCGTTCAAAACCATCGACCTCAAGGTGCGCCCGATTCATCACCGTCTGGCCGATCGGGTACGCTCACACATCTTCCTGTGCATGCTCGCGTACTATGTCGAGTGGCACATGCGCGAAGCCTGGCGTGAGCTCATGTTTGCCGATGCCGGCCAGGCGCTCTCAGGCAGCGCTGACCAAGGTCGCCCGCGACACCCTCGACGACGACACCCCAGTGCACAGCTTTGGCACTTTGATGGCTGAACTTGCCACCATCGTGCGCAATACCTGCCGCACACCACAGGCCGCGAAAAGCGTGCCTACCTTCGAAGTCCTCACGAGCCCCAACGCGAAGCAACAGCGTGCGATCGAACTGCTACGGCAGATCAAAGTGTAGACAGAAAGCGAAAGGCGAATTTCAAGCCAAGCGTTTGAAAATACAGAGAAAACTCGCTCTTCGCTTACTGGAACTTCAGGTTAGCACGACGTCAGTCTTCCCGACCTCGCGCTGATCGTCCCTGCTCTCCCTGAAATCCGTCGTTCTCGATCGGGGCGAAGGCGATCAAGAACAACGGCGCAGCAGGTGCATCAAATGTCGAAGAACACGGTTTCTTCTGGTCCTTGCAGGTAAATGTCGAATCGATATACCACCTGGCTGGCGCTTGCTTCGCGTTGGCCGATAAGGGTCTTGCGCCGCACTTCCCACTCGATGCCGTTGAGCACCGGATCATTCGCATTAGCCTCTTCCTCATCGGAGAAGTACATGCGGGTATTCAAGCCGATGTTGATGCCACGTGCCACAATCCAAAGGTTGATGTGCGGGGCCATCAACCTGCCGTTACGGCCAACTACCGCCCCGGGCTTGACGGTATCGAAGGTACAGAGACCGGTATCGAAGTCAGTGCAGCCTCTTCCCCACCCATGAAAGTGTGGATCGGCGGCCTTGTCTTGCTTGTCGCCAGGGTGCGCGTAGCGTCCAGCGGCATTTGCCTGCCAGATTTCGATGAGCGCGTCGCGCACCGGCGTGCGCAAACCGTCAAACACCCTGCACTCGACCCGAATGCGTTCGCCCTTGGACTGCGGTGAGACCAGCACGTTGTCGAAGTTTTTCTCGAAAATATCGAAACCAGCCTGCTGCGGGGCTAGTCCAATATGTAGATACGGACCGGCTGTTTGCGAAGCGGTTTCAGCAAGCATTTTTATTTGCCGTGGCATCACTTAGCTCCTTGAATACGGTTTTCGAACCATGTGGCCCGACGGCCGCGCAATACGACATCAAAGCGATAGGCCCGGCTGTCA
>JAYRVL010000639.1:0-6643 GCA_041918575.1 Anaerolineae bacterium
CGGGCGGCGGCGCGGCCGTTCGCCCGAATTCCATTCGGCGGCGGGCGGCGGCACGCCCATTCGCCCCGAATTCCATTCGGCGGCGGGCGGCGGCGCGGCCGTTCGCCCGAATTCATGCGACGGCGACTTACGGCGCCTGGTAGATGATCTTCATCTGCGGCCGCACGAAGGTGACGATGTAGTCGGACGACGTGAATTCAAGCTCGGCGTTGGTGCTGCCTTCGCCCGTGATAACGATGCCGTGGTTCGAGGTCGGGTCCCCAACCCACATCTGCGCCAGGTCGGTCACGTCGAACCAAACCCAGCGACCAGAACCGCCGATGGAGGCCCGGTCGGTCGCCGTGCTGCTGCGGTCGCTCGGCCCCAGGGCGCCGGGCGTTTCCCAGGGCATCCCGGCGTCCGCGTCCATCCAGGTGGCGCCCGCCTCTGACCAGGGCTTGAGCACACCGTAGGCGGTCAGGTCAACCGGATTGCCGCTGCCATAGGTAACCCACACGCCGATCTGCGCCTGTGACACATACGCCACGCTGCTGATGCCCGCTAGATCGAACTGCACCAACGCGCTCTTGACGCCGGGTTGGCGCACATAGAAGTTGGCGCCTGCGCCGTAGGGCATGGTGGGCATCCAAGCATCGAGGAAGGTATCGCTGGTACCGCTGTAGCCGTTGACGCCATCCTGCAGCACGTCCTGATAGTCATGCAGCGCCGGGACGCTCAGAGCGCCGGAGGCCGAAGCGATCTCCGCGTTCATCTGGTAAGAATGAAGCATGAAGGTTACGCCGGCGCCGGCCGCGCCCAGTTCCACCTTCGCCTCGAAGCCAAAATGCACCTCTTCGCCGGCCGCCTGATCGCCAATCCAGGCCACAGCCACCACGTTATCGGTGGCGCGCGCCGCGGCCAGCGCCTTTGCGCCGCCCGCCTGGAAGAGGCGCAGCGCCTCGCCCATCGGAATGGAGATCGGGATAGCGCCGCCAAACGCGCTGCCGTCCACATAGGACACCCGATCAGTATCAATCGGTACGATGTGCATGACGCCCCTGGCTGCGCCGCCGTTGTTCATGGCGTGCGCGTGGACGGTCACGGTTTCGCCTACGGTGGCCGTGTCCGGCTCGACCGTCACCGAGTCAGTGATGCCGATGCGCACGACGCGGCCCATGCCGGGCATAACCCCGTATTCTGCCACGTAGAGCGCGCCGTCCGGGCCATAGGCCAGGCCGGTGGGCAGGAAAAGGTCGCCGGTGATCATGGTCTTGCTGCCGTCCGGCGCCACGCGGTAGAGGGCGCCGAACGGATTGCCTGAGAGCAAGCCATCATGTGCCATTTCGACCACGTACAGATTGCCTTCGGGATCGAAGGCCGTGTCCAGGATATTGGTGAAGCCGCTGGCGTAGGCGTCGAAGCCGCTGTCTGTCACGCGATAGACATCAGCGCCGCCGACCGGGAAGGGGAAGCCGGTCAGTTCACCCACATAGTAAGCGCCGTCAGGCCCCTGCGATACCGAAGTCGGCACGGCCTGCATGGGGATCATGCTGCCGGAGCCGGGCGGGAACTCCACCATGACGTCTGGGAAGACGGCCATCGTCGAGATCGTGCCGGTCATCCAGGCGTGCAGCAGGTCATTGCCGCCGGCATCCGCCACCACGAAACCGTCGCCATACGCGAACAGGGCGTAGGGGTTGCTGTCGAGCACGCCGCCGTCGGGATTGGCGACGCCCTCATAGCCGGCAATATCAATGAAGTTTTGCCAGCTGCCATCCTCATGGAACGCCACCAATTGGCCGAAGTTCATGCCATCGGCGCCCAGGAAACCGAGTGGGTCGCGCAGGGCAGGGTCAGCGCCCAGGCCAACGACACCGAAGAGATGGCCGCCTGGATCGAAGGCCACATCCTGCACGCCAACCGCCTCGCCGGTCGGCGTGGACAATGAGATCAGCCCGGGGCCAAGAACAGTCTGCTGGCCGTTGAGCACGCGCGTGACCTGGCTGGTGTAGCCCCAGCAGACCTGTGAGCCGTCCGGGAAGGTGAAGCAGGTCGGTCCGCCGACGCCTGCCTCGGCAATGTAAAGGCCGCCGTCCGGGCCAAAGGTCATGCCGCGCGGGTTGTTCAGGCCCTGGGCAACGACTGGGAATGAGGATGGGCGCAGCGGAACCGGAGCGCCGGCAAAGTGGGAGCTAAAAAGCGATGGTTCGATCACCGGCTGAGCGGTTGGCGCGCTGGCGCTGGCAAGCGGGGCCAGCATGACGAACAGCAGAGTCAAAACCAGGGAGCAGGTAAAGGCTCCATTCGTGTATTTTTTCATCGTGCATATTCCTTTCTTGTGGAACAACTGGACAGTCTTGAGCAGAGACAGGCCTGAAACGCGGCTCGAGTTACCTCCGATGATGTGATAGCATAGAACAAGGCAGGCGGCAACACTGTTTGTAGCACATACAGGGGGGTTTGTCAACGAATATAGAAATTTCCGAGCAATGCCAAATGCACATTGTATTACCGGGCCGGCGGTCAGCGGATTGCGCTGCGGGTCAACGGGGTGGCGTTATCTCGACCGCATGGGCGGCGATGAAGGTCTCCAGGTCTTGCCGGGCGCGGCTGGCGTAGGCCTGGTAGCGTTGCTGCTTGTGGCGCACCGGAGGATCGAGGGGCGGCAGGAGGCCGAAATTGGCTTTCATCGGCTGAAAGCCATCCGGCTCGCAGTGGGTAACATACCAACAGAGCGCGCCCATAACGGTGGTGGGGGGAAGAACCAGCGGCGCCGCGCCCCGCAGCAGCCGCGCCGCGTTGAGGCCGGCCAGCAAACCGACGCCGGCGTTGCCAACGTAGCCTTCCACGCCGGTGATCTGCCCGGCAAAGAAGAGGTCGGGCCGGCCCTTGAACTGCATGGTTGGCTCCAGAAGCCGCGGCGCGTTGATGAACGTGTTGCGGTGCATCATGCCATAGCGCAGGAACTCGGCCTGGGCCAGGCCAGGAATCATGCCAAAGACGCGCTTCTGCTCGCCCCAGGTCAAGTTGGTCTGAAAGCCCACCATGTTGTAGAGCGTACCGGCCAGGTTGTCCTGGCGCAACTGCACAACGGCCCAGGGGCGGCGCCCGCTGCGTGGATCGGTCAGGCCGATGGGCGTCATGGGGCCGAAGGCCAGCGCCTGGCTGCCGCGCCGGGCCAGAATCTCCACCGGCAGGCAGCCCTCGAAGAAGTGCTCCGATTTCCACATCTCCTGCTCGAACGCACGCAGGCCGATCGTTTGCGCGGCGGCGAGCGCCTCCACGAATTCTGTGTACTGCGCCTTGTCCAACGGACAGTTGATGTAATCGCCGGCAGCCGATGTGCTGTTGTCATAGCGCGCGCCGCGAAAAGCCGCGTTCATGTCAATCGAATCGGCTGCGACGATGGGACTGAGGGCATCATAGAAGTACAGGTACTCCTGACCAGTCCAGCGCGCCAGGTCGGCCGCAAGAGCTTCGCTGGTCAGCGGCCCGCTGGCGACGATCGTTGGAATGGCGGTGGGAATGGCGGTCGCTTCGGCGCGCACGATCTGGATGTTGGGATGGCTGCAGAGCAGGGAAGTGACCATCTCGCTGAACGCCTCGCGGCCCACGGCCAGCGAACCGCCGGCAGGCACTGCTGTTGCCTGCGCACAGGCCAGGATCAACGACCCCAGCCGGGTCAACTCGGCTTTTTGGACGCCGGGCGCGCGCGCTGGCAGCAGCGAGCCGAGCGAATTGGAGCAGACCAGTTCCGCAAAGCGATCGCTGACATGCGCGGGCGTCTGCCTGACGGGCCGCATCTCGTAAAGCGCCACCCGCACCCCGCGCTGCGCCGCCTGCCAGGCAGCCTCGCTCCCGGCCAGCCCCGCGCCAATCACGATCAATTCAGGTTGCAGTTCATTCTCCATCGTCGAACACAATGCGCAAGGTGTAAGGCTCCACGATCGAAGAATTGACAACATCGTACAGCGGATGATGCATACTTTCTCCTACACAAGACTCTGTAAGAAACGCATTTTGGCGGATTATACCATGCCTTGTTTCTTGCCACGAATTACATCAATTTTCACGCGTTTCTTAATTGCTTTCGTGTGAATTCGTGTAATTCGTGGCAAGAAATTCCTCACGTTCTCTGTTACGAATTCCATCAATTTTCACGCATTGTTCGAGTTCGTGTTACAATTGGCGCCAGAAAGGAGTTCCTACCTATGCTATTTGGCTATCAAAACCCTTCGTTCACCTGGCCGGGCGGCGACCCACACGCGATCTTTGAGCGCACACGCGCCGCCGCCTTGAAGGCCGAGGCGTCTGGCTTCGTCTCTTTCTGGCTGATGGATCATCTCATCCAACTGCCCATGGTTGGGGCTGTAGATGAGCCATTCCTGGAAAGTTGGACCACCCTGGCCGCGCTGGCCGCGGTCACCAGCCGCATCCGACTGGGCGCCATGGTCAGCTCGGTCGGCTATCGCAACCCGGCCCTGTTGGCAAAGATGGTGGCCGGCGTTGACATCATCAGCGGCGGCCGCGCCATCCTGGGCATCGGCGCCGGTTGGTTTCAGACCGAGTATCGTCAGTATGGCTATGAATTCCCCGAACAGCCGGCCGTACGCATCCGCCAGCTCGATGAGGGCATTCAAGTCATCAAGGCGCTGTGGACGCAGCCGCGCGCCACCTTTGCCGGCAACTATTTCCAGGTCAAGGACGCCATCCTGGAGCCGAAGCCGGTGCAAAAGCCGCATCCGCCGATCCTGGTGGGCGGCGGCGGTGAACAGTTGACGCTGAAGGTAGCCGCGAAGCAGGCCAACATGGTCAACTGGTTCGGATCGCCGGAGGTGGTCAAGCACAAGCTGGAGGTGCTTGCCCGCCACTGCGACACGGTGGGCCGCGATGTGAGCGAGATTCACATCACCAAGCTCGACACCGTCCTCATTGGCCGCCAGGAAAAGGACGTGCAGCAGAAGCGCATCAAGCTGCACCTGGGCGACCGCCCCTTCCTGGCCGGCGCCGTCCAACAGGTCATTGACCAGATCGCCGCCTTCCAGGCCGTGGGCGTACAGGAAATAATCCTCAACATCCCACGCAATGACCCGGAGACCTTCGATCTCCTAGGCAGTGAGATCATCCCGGCGTTTTGAGGGCGCGGAGAGGATGTGGGCAATGAGCACTCACATCCATCTCTCTTGGCAGATTCGTATGAACACGTTTTCAAGCAAGGGGTGTGGATGACAAATGCTCAGGTGTTCCAGGCAGCACTCACCTCTAGCCAACTCAAGCTAAAGGCCAAATCTGCAAACGTGGCTGGTCTGCAATTAGCGGACCTGCTGGGCCACCCCGTCAAACAATGGGCACTGAGGCGATATGATTACAGCACCAACGAGCTGGCGCCGTTTGCCAGGCGCATAATGGCTATTGTGGAGCCGAAGTTCAATCGGCATTTGTATGACGGTCGACTGGATGGCTACGGTGTCGTCATCTATCCCAACAAATAAAAGAGCCTCACTAAGAGGCTCTTCTACGCTCGCCCCTGCGGGCGATCCAGCTCCGTTAAAACGGATTGACTCTATTATAACCGAAACAGGGGCGAATTTCAAGTCTTGATACGTGAATGAACGCGATGAGAAAGGACAAGCATGAGAGCGACCGACATCATTACCAGGAAGCGCGACGGGCATGAGCTGAGCGCGGAGGAGCTGCAATTTTTCATCCAGGGCTACACGGCCGGCGACATCCCCGATTACCAGGCTGCGGCGTGGGCCATGGCGGTCTACTGGCGCGGGATGACCCCGCGCGAGACGGCCTGGCTGACGCAGGCCATGGCCTTCTCCGGCCAGACCCTGGACATTCACGACGTGGCGCCGTTTGTCGTGGACAAGCATTCCTCCGGCGGCGTGGGCGACAAGACGAGCCTGGTGGTCGGCCCGCTCGTCGCCAGCCTGGGCATCCCGGTGGGCAAGATGTCCGGCCGCGGCCTGGCCTTTTCCGGCGGCACCCTCGACAAGCTGGAATCCATCCCCGGCTGGCGCGCCGGCCTGACGCTGGATGCCTTCAAGCGCCAACTCGCCGACATTGGCATGGTCATCGCCGGGCAGACGCACGACCTGGCCCCCGCCGATGGCAAGCTCTACGCGCTGCGCGATGTCACCGGCACCGTGCCCGCGCTGCCCCTTATCGCCAGTTCTATTATGTCAAAAAAGATTGCCAGCGGCGCGGATGCCATCGTACTCGATGTCAAAACCGGCAGCGGCGCGTTCATGAAGACGCTGGCCGATGCGGAGGCGCTGGCAACGTTGATGGTGCAGATCGGCCAGGAGCTGGAGCGCCGCATGAGCGCAGTCATCAGCGACATGAGCCAGCCGCTGGGCCGCGCCGTGGGCAACGCCCTGGAAGTCAAGGAGGCGATTGCCACGCTGCACGGCGCCGGGCCGGCCGATTTTACCGAGCTGGTGCTGTCGGTGGCCGCGGAAATGGTGCGCCTGGCCGATGCGGGCTATGGGCGAGCCGCGGGGAATGAACGCGGCCGCCTGCAAGCTGCGCTGCACAGCGGCGCGGCCTGGCAGAAATTCCGGCAGTTCGTCAGCGCGCAGGGCGGCGACGTGGCCGCCGTGGATGATCCTGCACGGCTGACGCAGGCAGCGCTCGTGGCCCCTTGCACCGCGCCCCA
>JAYRVL010000640.1:0-4885 GCA_041918575.1 Anaerolineae bacterium
GGCAACGCCGGCGCTGAATGGAACCACGCTGGCCGCGTCGCTCGGCTCGAAGTGATGCACGCCAATGCCGGCCTTCTGGCGAATCTCGCCCTCCACCTGCGCCATGATCTCCGGGTGCTCACGCAAGTAGAGCTTGGCGTTCTCACGTCCCTGCCCAAGCCGGATGTCGTTGTAGGCAAAGTAGCTGCCCCGTTTGTCAACCAGGCCCATCGAAACGCCGAGATCAAGCGCATCTCCCTCTTTGGAGATGCCTTCATTGTACATGATGTCGAATTCGGCCACACGGAAGGGCGGCGCCACTTTGTTCTTCTTGATGGTGACGCGGGTGCGGCTGCCCACCATGTCGTTGCCGCTCTTCAGCGTCTCGATCTTGCGGATGTCCATACGCACCGAGGCGTAGAACTTGAGCGCCATGCCGCCGCTGGTCGTTTCTGGATTGCCGAACATGACGCCGATCTTCTGGCGCAGTTGGTTGGTGAAGATCATCACCGTGTTGGACTGCTTGATCGCGCCGGAGAGCTTGCGCAGGGCCTGGCTCATCAGCCGCGCCTGCAAACCGACATGGCTGTCGCCCATCTCCCCTTCGATTTCGGCGCGCGGCACCAGCGCCGCCACCGAGTCTACCACCAGCACATCGATGGCGCCGGAGCGCACCAGCGCCTCGGCGATTTCCAGCGCCTGTTCGCCGGTGTCCGGCTGCGATACGTAAAGCGCATCCACGTTGACGCCGCAGCGTTCGGCGTATTTCGGATCCAGCGCGTGCTCCACATCAATGAACGCGCACACGCCGCCCCGCTTTTGCGCTTCGGCGATGATATGCTGGCACAAGGTGGTTTTGCCAGAAGACTCCGGCCCGTAAATCTCGATCACGCGGCCGCGCGGTACGCCGCCAATGCCCAGGGCCAGATCGAGCGAGATGGCTCCGGTGGGAATGGAATCTATGTGCAGTTCGGTGGCGTCGCCCATTTTCATCACCGTACCTTCGCCGTAGCGCTTGGTCAGGCTGGCGATGGTGGTTTCCAGGGCTTTCGATTTGCCGGCCAGGGCGGCTTTGCTGGGACTGCTCTTGTCAGGCTGAGGGGTGCTTTTGCTCGCTGCCATGTGTCAGGTCTCCTTGATCCGGTGTCATGTGAAAAGAAACAAATGTAGGCCGAATGATAGCACAAATGTTCGCTGCTGTCAAACCAAGCGCGAACGCGCTGGCGACGATGATCGCTGTGCGGTTATCGTCGCCAGCGCATCCACCAGCGCTGCGGCGCCGGCCGGCGCAGTCGAACTTGCTCTTCGTAGATCTCGATGTGGCGCCGCGTGGTGGTGCGAATATCGTACGAACTGCTGGTCTGGCGGGCGTTGGCGGCCAGACTGGCGCGCAGGGTCGGCTCGGCAAACAGGCGCTGCATCTTCAAGGCCAGCGCGGCGTGATCGTGTTCTACCACGAATCCGTTGTGTCCACTGATGACGGTGTCGCTTATGCCTGGCGAGTCAATGCCCAGTACGGGCAGCCCGGAGGCCATCGCTTCCAACACCGTCATCGGGTGGACCTCACTGATGCTGGCCGTCACGAAGAAATCGGCCAGCGCCAGGTAACCCGGCATCTGTTCGTAGGGAACCGGGCCGGTGAAAAGCACCTGGGACGCGATGCCCATCCCCTGCACCAGAGTGCGGAAGTCGTCCAGCTCTGGCCCGCCGCCGATCATGAGCAGGCGGGCCTCTGGAAATTCGCGGCTCACCGGGGCAAACGCCCGCAGCAGGGTCTGGACGTTTTTTTCGCCGGACATGCGCCCAACGAAGACCGCGATCGGCCCGGATTCGCCTAATCCCAATGCGCTGCGCGTGGTGTGCCAGGCCGGCGCGCGGAATCGTTCCAACTCGATGCCATTTGGCACCACCTCGATCCGCCCCTGCACTCCCCAGCGGCGCAGAACCTCTTGAATGCTGGCCGACGGGGTAATGACCAGGCTGCAGCGCTGGGTGAAGGCTGGGAAGAATGTTTCCAGGAAGGTGTCCGACATGGAGGCGGGTACGATGGGCAAATACTGCTGGGCATAAAGGTCGTAGCGCGTGTGATTGGTGAAGAGTACGGGGATGCCGTGACGCGGCCCCAGGGTTGTGGCCATGGCGCCGCTGAGAAACGGGTGATGGGCGTGCAAGATGTCCATGCTGCGCAGCAACTGACGTATCTCGCGGTTATAGCCGAAATTGATGTGATAACCGGTGCTCGACAAAGGCACCGCTTTCGAGCGCACCACCCGGAATTCATCGTCCTGGTAATCGGTATGGCCCAGGGTGATGATCCAGGGTTCGTGGCCGGCTTCCTCCAGCGCTCGTTTGTGCAGGCTGACGAAGGTCGTAATGCCGTTGATGATCGGCTTGTAGGTATCGAGAAGCAGTGCGATTCGCATAGGTTTTACAGGTTGTTCATGTCCTCGTTGGTGTCAATGTCGCGCGGCGCTGACTGCTCGAACGCAACGATGGAGAGCTGATCGGCGTACATTTGCAGCAGCGGGCGGCCGCCGACATCGCCCCTGACCGCCAACAGATCGCCGAAGGTGCGCCGGTCGAAGAGCGCCGGGTTGCCCCTCTGTCCCCGGTAATGGGGAACGACGATCGGCGCCAGGGTCGTGCGGTGTCGGGCTATCAGCGCGTTCACCACAGCAGGCGCCACGTCCGGCTGATCGGCCAGCAGGAAAACGGCCGCGGCCACAGGCGCATCGTGCGCGTTCAAGGCGTGGATCGCCGCATGAACGGAGGTCGCCTGACCCTCCGCCCAGGATGCATTATGCACGATCTTGATCGCCGCGCCAAACCGCGCCAGGGTCGGCTGAATCGCCTCGGCCTGGCAGCCGAGCACAACGACGATCGGGTCGAGCTGGCGGCAGGCCAGCGCCTGGCGGATGACGTGATCGAGCAGGGTGCTGCCTGCCCAGGGCGCAAGCTGCTTGGGCCGGCCAAAGCGCGTGGCCGCGCCGCCGGCCAGGATGACGCCCGCCACCCGGCCAACCACCTGGCTGACCGGCGTGGACGTACCCACCGCCGCCAGGATCACCTCGCTGATCGCAGGGGTCTGGCGCAGAAGACGCTGCGCAAGGCCGCTGACCACTTCTTCGTGCTGCTCAACCGGCAGGCGATCGAGCTTGTTGAGCAGGGGAACTACGCGTGCGCCTGGCGGCCGGCCCTTCAACCCGCCCTGCTCGTGGCCCAACAGGCGGACGATGTCCTGCGCGCTGATCCTGGCGCCGGCGGCCAGCCCCGTCAGGGCCGCGACCTGGGTCGGTCGGTGTACCTGCGCTGCGCTCAGGGGCTGGTCGAGCACGTCCAGACCCACCACCGGCGTCAACAGCGTGGTGCTGGCCGGCACAACCGGCTCATGGTCGGCCGGCGCTTTCAGCGGCCGCATGCGCGCGCCATCAGCCTCCACCAGCACCGCATCCACACCGGGCAACCGGCTGATCGTCTCCACGGTGGCGAGGGGCACGCCGGGCGCTTTGTCCGCAATGTCGTCGGTCAGCCCGGTGATGAGGACGTGGCGATGCACGGTGAGCGCAGCGGCCAGTTCGAACGGCAGGTAGGTCAACTGATCGAGGCGCAGATGGCAGGGCGCCAGGCGGGTCTGCGTGGAAAAGATGCGCGTGGTGGAGGTGGTGACGACGCGCCAGCCGGCCGCGACCAGCTCGTCTGCCAGGCGAAACATGGCGGTGGTTTTGCCGCCGGCGCCCGTGAAGCTGACCAGTTCGCGGGGGGCAATGCGTAGGGCCGTGTGGAGATTCACAGGTGTGCGTTACCGTTCGTTCTGGGTGATGGCGTGACTGAGGATGGCTTCCAGGACGCCGCCAGCCACGGCCAGTGATTTTTCCGAAATGGTGAAGCAGGCCGACACCTCACCGCGCGGGTCCAAATCGCCGATCTTGCGGCCGGCCTGCACGAACAGGGACGGATGCGCCAGGCCGCGCAGAACCCCTGGAAAGAGCGCCCGCACCGGGATGCCCTGGCTGCCGTCTGGCTGACGACTGACGCGCGCCAGAACCTCGCCGGTCTTGATCTTCTCGCCAACCGCCCGCAGGGGTACGACATAGCCTGCGATGGGCGCCCGCAGCACGCGTATGCTGGAATAGCCTTCGACCGGGCCCGGCGCGCCGGTGTCCGGCAGCGCCTGTCCCGTCCAAAACACACGACCCAGGGTGTGGCCTCGCTGCGTCTCCACCACAACGTGACAGTCGCGGCCTGCGGTGAAACCGGGGCCGAGCGCAATCACCAGAGGAGCATCGGCGCGCTGTGTCCCGCGGTTGGTCTTGGCCATGATGGCATCCACGATCACGATCGGTTGAAGTTCTGCCAGCAGGTCAGGGTCAGGGGCAGGAGCCACGAGAACCGGCAGGATGTCGTTGTCCAGGGCCGTCCTGGCCTCGGCGGCCGTGGCTGTCCGCCGGCCGGTGACGCCCTCGACCGTGGTTTCGCCTGCATACACCGCCTCGGCAAAGCAGACGGCGCGGCGCACGCACAGCGGCTGCGCCAACTCCGTCATGACGACCGGGAAGCCGCAGCGCCACAGCCGGTAGGCAACGCCCGACCCCAGGTCTCCAGCGCCTTTGATCAAAACGACCCCAGGCAGGTTCAGGGTCAACACGGCCTTACGCATGGCTGTCTGCCTGGCGCAACGCTCGCCAAACCCGTTCGGGCGTCAGCGGCAGATCATTGATCCAAACGCCGGCGGCGGCATGGACGGCCGCGGCAATGGCCGGCGCCGTGGGGATGAAGGGCATCTCGCCCATGCCGCGCGCGCCCAGTGGGCCTTGCGGATCTGGAATTTCCAGGATGATCGGCTCGACAGCATCGGCGACATCGGCAATGGTGGGAATCAGGTAAGTGCTCAGGCGGCTGGTCAGCA
>JAYRVL010000641.1:0-6513 GCA_041918575.1 Anaerolineae bacterium
CGGCCAATCCAGAAGGCCGCCGGCGCGGCCAGCGCCAGCACACCGCTGGCGACAATCTCCACGCCAAGTTGGCGCCGTTCCGCGCGGCGGGCAACCAGGATCAAATGCCACACAAAGACGGGCAACCCGGGCAAGGCCAGGATGGCAAGCCGCGCCTGTCCGTGCGCCCACAGGCCAACCAGGCCGATCAAGGCCAGCGCGCCATAGACGGCGCTCCAGAACAGGGCGGGCGCCAGGTCGTCTGTGCTGCGCCGCTTACTCCATACCTTGACCAGAACCGTCACCGGCTGACGAAACAGGAAAACGGCCAGCGCAGACAGGACAAGCCAGCCGGAGGCGGCTGTCCAGCGGCCGCCGGCGAAGAGACCGATCAGCAGGGGGCTGAAAAGAAACACCCACGAACCATGTTCCTGGGTGATGGCGATGTGTTTTTGCCAAAGCGATTGTTTCAAGGTGATGTCTTTTCCTCTCCATCGGGCGCCAGGCAGGGATTGATGCCTCATGTTTATTGTACTGGCAGAACGCGGTTCGGTCAACGTCAAGCCCTGGCCCATGACGCGCTGTGACGTGATAGATTGCCCAATTGGGAAAAACTGTGTACAATAAGATTACAGCAAGATCACAGCCATCGAACAAAGGGGAGGAACTCCTGGGCAGTTCGAGGTTTCCCGCAACTCTGCTGGAAAACCCTTTTTGGAGTCTGAGTGGAACAGAGGGGGCGTGGGCGATGATCAACGTGGTAAGTGTGGTAGGCGCCGGGACCATGGGCAGCGGCATTGCCTATGTTTGTGCGCTGGCCGGCGCAGAGACGCGTCTGTATGATCCGTTTGCCTCTGCGCTGCATAAGGCGCAGGCTTATCACGCGTTCACGCTCGGCCGGGCGGTGACCAAACGGCGCTTGATTCAGGCCGCGGCCGATGCGGCCCTGGCCCGATTGTCATACCATGACCAACTGGCCGCGGCCACGCAGGGCGCTGATTTGGTCATCGAGGCGGCGCCAGAGCAAATCGTTCTGAAGCAGGAGTTGTTTCGTGACATCGAGGTGTTGGTTGCCCCCACGACCATCCTGGGCAGCAATACGAGTTCCCTGCCCATCACCGAGATCGCCAGTGTTCTCGGGTTTCGCGGCCGCGCCGTCGGCATTCATTTCTTCAACCCCGCCCCGCTGATGACCCTCGTAGAGATCATCCCCGGTTTGGACACCACGCCAGCCACGATGGCGGCGGTGGAGGCGTTTGCACGCCAGGCCGGCAAGGATCCGATCATCGTCAAGGATTTCCCGGGCTTCATCACCACGCGTGTCGGGCTGATGTACGTCTCTGAGGCCATCTTTGCCCTGCAGGAAGGGGTGGCCGAACGCGACGCGCTCGACAAGGCGATGCGGCTGGGCTATAATTTCCCTATGGGACCACTCGAACTGGCCGACATGGTGGGTCTCGATGTCATGCTGAATGTGCTCGATGCGCTCTATGACAATTATCGCGACGCCCGCTATCGCGCGCCCATCCTGCTGCGCAAAATGGTGCAGGCCGGTCGTCTGGGGCGTAAAACGGGCGAGGGGTTCTACCATTACGACGGGTAGCCCCGGCTGCGGCTGGCCGATGGGTTTTGCCAGAGGCGAGGCGCGACAATGTGAGCGGAAAGAAGGGAGGGAAGACAATTGCCCAACATCAGTAAGAGAGTGCGTGGGACCTGGTCGGCGCTGGTGCTGCTGCTTGCCGTCGGTCTGAGTGCGTGCAGCGGAGCGCAGATTGTGGCGCTGGATGGCGCGGCGCGTGACGCGGCCCTGGTCTACAGCGAGCCGATGACCGACAACCTGTTGAGCGGTATGAATGAAGCGGACTACTCCCGTTTTGCCCGGGACTTCGACGAGACGATGCGCAAAGCGGTCTCCGAGACCGCTTTCCAGGACATGCTCAACAGCATTGGCGCCAAACTGGGCGCGTACCAGGCGCGAGAAGTCACCCTGGTTGAAGACACCGGCGCCTACATCCGTGTCACGTATAAGGCCAGCTTTGCCAATGAAGATGGCGTGACTGTGCGCGTGGTGTTCAATGACAGCGCCACGGATCATAGGGTGAGCGGCCTGTGGTTCGATTCGCCGAAGCTGCGCCAGAAGTAGCCAGAAGCAAACAGAGGCAAATGAAGGGAGCACGCTATTTTCTGCTGAACAAGCCCTACGGCGTGTTGTGTCAGTTTACAGACACGACCGGACGGCCGACCCTGGCCGATTGGTTTCCGGTGGCCGGTATGTACCCTGCCGGTCGCCTGGACGCAGACAGCGAAGGGCTTGTGCTGCTGACGAACGACGGCGATTTGATCCATCGCCTGGCGCAGCCCACCTTCAAACAACCCAAGACCTACCTGGTGCAGGTTGAGCGCGTTCCCGATGCTGCGGCCCTGTTGAGTCTGCGCCAGGGCGTCATCATCGAAGGCCGGCGCACAGAACCAGCGCAGGTTGAACCACTGGAGGCGGCGCCGATCCTGTGGGAACGCCCCGTACCGATCCGGTTTCGGCTGTCGGCGCCAACAGCCTGGCTGCGTATCACACTCACCGAAGGTCGCAACCGACAGGTGCGCAAGATGACGGCGGCCGTGGGCTTTCCAACGCTGCGCCTGGCGCGTGTGAGCATCGGGCCATTCGAAATCGGAGATTTGCAGCCGGGCCAGTGGCGGGAAGTGCCCCCCGCGCAGGTCAGGTCGCTGCTCAAAAGTCGTGTGTAGCTTTGTCGCCCCTCGCGGGGCTTGGACACAAGTGATTCTTTCAGGAGGCAACGTGAACGAAAAACCCTGGTTAGCGCACTATGATGAAGGTATTCCGGCAACGGTCGCCCCATATACGGGCACCCTGTTGGACAAGCTGGATGAAGCGGTCAGACAGCGCCCGGATGCCGCAGCAGTTTGGTTCAAGGGTAACACCCTGAGCTGGGCGCAGATAGACGATCTGAGCAATCAGTTTGCCAATGCGCTGATTGCCATGGGTGTGAAAAAAGGCGACCCGGTGTCTTCGATACTCGTCAATTCACCCCAGGCTGTCATTGCACAGTTGGGCTGTTGGAAGATCGGCGCAGTTTATGCCCCTCTGAATCCACTTTACACCGAACGCGAACTGGAGGAGTTGCTCACCACCAGCGGCGCACGCGTCATGTTGGTGCTGTCGCCCTTCTACGCGCGCATCAAGGCCATTCAGGCCAAGACGAAGCTGGAATATATCATCCCCACCCGTATTCGCGAGTATTTACCGTTTGTCCTACGCCTGCTCTTCATCGCTTTCCGCGAGAAAAAGGGCGGGCATCAGATCACGCCAGCGGCCGGCGATCATTACCTGCCCGAGGTGTTGGCCCCACAGGCCGGCAAGCCGCGTCCAAACGTGGTGATTTCACCGGACGATGACGCGCTGCTCCTGGGCACAGGCGGCACCACCGGCGTTCCCAAAGTGGCTATCGGCACGCATGGCGGCCTGTTGGCAGCCGGCAAGCAGATTCGCACCTGGTTCAAGGACGCGCTGGAGGACTGGGAAAGCTACTTCTGTTTGCCATTACCGCTCTTCCATGTCTTTGGCAATGGCGGCGCGCTCAGCACAAGCCTGTATGGACATTTCCCGCTGGCGCTGGTGCCTGACCCGCGCGACATCAAGGACCTGGCCGAGACCATTGGCAAGACCAAGCCGGCCTTCTTCATCGGCGTGCCCACGCTCTACATCGCGCTGCTCAACAACCCCGAGGTCAAAGAAGGCAAAATTGACTTCCGCTCGATGAAAGCCTGCATCTCCGGCGCGGCGCCCCTGCTGGCTGAAACCAAGACAGCCTTCGAGAAACTGACGGGCGGCCGCATCGTCGAAGGGTACAGCCTGACCGAAGCCATGATGGCCTGCTGCATCAACCCGTACAAGGGGCAGTTCAAGCTCGGCTCGGTGGGTATGCCGGTGCCCGACATGACAGTCCGCATTGCTGATGCAGTGACAGGCGAAGGCAGCCGGCCGACCGGCGAAGTGGGCGAGATCATCATCAACGCGCCGCAGATTATGAAGGGTTACTGGGGACGTCCAGATGCCACGGCTGAGATGGTCCAGATGCATGACGGCGAGCGCTGGTTGCACACCGGCGACTTGGGCTACCTGGATGCAGACGGCTACGTCTTCATCGTGGACCGCAAGAAGGACCTGATCAAGCCCAGTGGCTACCAGGTATGGCCGCGTGAGGTGGAGGAAGTGCTCAGTCAACATCCGGCTGTGCAGGAAGTGGCCGTGGCCGGTTTGCCCGATGCGTACAAGGGTGAAGCCGTGGCCGCGTGGATTGTGCTCAAGGCCGGCATGGCTGCCACCGTGGATGAGATTCGAGCCTTCTGCAAGGAACGCATGGCCGCGTACAAGGTGCCCACGCATATCGAGTTCCGTGAGACCCTGCCCAAGACCATGGTCGGCAAGGTGCTGCGGCGCAGCCTGGTGGAAGAGTACAAGCAGAAGGGCAAGTAGCCGATTCATGACAGCCGGCAGCGAACCATCTTTCACCGCCATCCAGGTGCGCCCGGCGCGCGCCGACGAACAGCCGCTGATCCGTCGCCTGGTGGCGGATGCCCGACTCGACCCGACGAATCTGCACTGGCAGAACTTCTTGCTGGCTGAGGTGGATGGACAGGTGGTTGGCTGCGGCCAGATTCGGCGCTATCCGGCGCTGCGTGAATTGGGGAGTATGGTGGTGCGGCGGGCCTATCGCAAACGCGGTGTGGGCGCTGCCTTGATGCAGGCGCTCCTGGCCCAGGGTCAACCGCCGCTGTTCCTGGAGTGCCCGGTCTACCGGGTTAGCTTCTACGAACGCTTTGGCTTTCACCTGGTGGGATTTACTGAGATTCCGTGGGTGCTGCGGCTGAAGTACCTGGTGGGCAACACTCTGCTGCGTTGGCTAACCGGCGTTCCTATCCGGGCCATGCGCTGGGATGGATCGCTTCGCTAAGCGTCAACAAAAACGGGGCGGGTTCTAGGACCCGCCCCGTTTGTTTGGACGATGAGATCACAAATCGAGCACCATCAACCACTGGCGGGCAGCCTCGTTCAGGCCCATGCGGGCTTTGCTGGCCTGGAAGGAGAGCACCGGCAGTTCAGCGGTGGTCCAGGGCAGCGGCGGCAGCTCTTTGGCTGCACGAAAGCCGAGTTTCTCCCAAAAAGTGCGCCCGCCGCTGCCGACCATGCCGTAGATGATGTCCAGGTCCTGGCCGGCGCCGATTTGCAGACGCGCCCACCCTCGTTCCCTGGCCCAGGTCACCAGGGCGCGGGCCAAATCGGAGCCAATGCCCCGGCGCTGATAGGCCGTCGCTTCCTCATGGCTTGCTCCAGGCAGCACAGTGAGACCGCTCTGAAACGTAGGCGCGCCCATTTCGATACACTGAATGAAAAGGGTGTTGGCAGGGTCGTCAGCCTCCACAGCCGGCCAGAACCAACTCTGGCGCAGTTCTTCCGAATGTCGCCCCAGACGCAAGAGCAAGGCGCTGGGGAAGAAACGAATGGCGCCGACGATCTTGTCGGTGTGCCAGGCTTGAATGGCGCAAGCGCCATAACGATAGTTCACTTCACGCAGAAACTCGCGCCGCTCGGTGGATGCGCCGGGCGGGCAAAACAGGTTCTGGCCCAGTCGCGGCGCCAGCTCGTCAAGCAGACTGTCCGGCCAGGGATGGCGCAGCAGGCGCGTATCTACACCGTTGTCTGCAGATTGGCGCAACTGCAAGGAGGTCAGCGGACCGTGATGCAGACAGATGGTGGTCACCAAATCATCGTCCATCGGGCGAATGGCAATGGCGCCGTCAGTGATAGGTTGCATAGGCAGGCTCCTCATCATTGGTCAGCATGACTCGCCCCCAGAATCGTGCCCGACATGGACACGATGGATGGGCGCAAGTAATCATGCATCCGCAGTATATCAGAGTCGCTGCATGGCTTGCAGTAAGATTTCCTTCCAACGAGCGCCCAGAAGCCATTGTTTGCCCGGAGAACCCACGTTTTCTACCTCGCTGCGGCCCATCACCGCATCCACGGGCAGCGTCCTTTGCTGCAGCAGCCAGGCCACCAGCCGCGCGCCGCTGTTGATCTGCGCGGTCGTGGGCGGCGTATCGGTAAAGTTGCCGGCAAAGGCAACCGCCACGCCTTCGGCATTGATGGATGGCGTCACTGTCTGGTCACACACGGTCTCCAACGCGTTTGTTTGATAAATCGTCCCGTCGCCTGTGATCAGAAAATGATAGGTGATCCCCGCCCGCCCCTGGCTGACCTGCACCTGGGCAATGCGCTCTGGCGTCACGTTGTCGCGGGTCACGGTGTGATGCACCACCACGCGGCGAATATCGTTCAGGCTGCGGGTGGCATAGCGCGCCGTGGCATGATGGGGCAACTGCGCGCTGACATCAGCGAAATCGGGGCGTGGTTTGGCGGGCGGCTCACCCCCGCCGGGCGGCTCACCCCCGCCGGGCGGCTCACCCCCGCCGGGCGGCTCACCCCCGCCGGGCGGCTCACCCCCGCCGGGC
>JAYRVL010000642.1:0-3632 GCA_041918575.1 Anaerolineae bacterium
CGCCGATGCCAGCACGCGTCGGAGTCGCCATTCAAGTCCAGCCATAAACGACGATTCAGGAGAAGCAGGCCGAGCCTCCACCGGGAACTACGCAACCTGTGCATGGGACTATGGCGATGGTACCACTGGAACCTCGTGCAGCAACTACCACGATCATATCTATCAGAATGCAGGTAGTTTCACAGTACGGCTGACGGTAACCGGGCCAGAGGGTTCCAATACGCGTACTCGAACCAACTATATTGCGGTTGTGCCGCCACCGCCCGTCGCCGGTTTCGACGCCTGGCCGCAAAGTGGCGTTGCCCCCCTGACGGTTGCCATGCACAACATCTCAACCGGAAGCATCACCACCTGCTATTGGGAATATGGTGATGGCGGCACTGGCTCATCCTGCGCCAACTATCATGACCATGTTTATGCCAGCGCTGGCGCCTTCACAGTGCGCCTCACTGTCACGGGACCGGGCGGGTCGGATTCTGAAACTCGAAACAATTACATCAGTGTTTCGGCCCCCGCGGCGCCTGACCTGCAACCGTACACCCCGGCTGGTTACTCATTGCCCGTTGTACCATCTTCCATCGTGGGCACACATATCGTCAATACGCTTTATGCTGGTCAGCCAACTTACTTCGATTGGTACTTCATCAACGCGGGTAACGCGGTTGCGGCCGGCAGCTTTCACGTCGAACTGTGGATTGACAGTACCAGGCACATCCGCTATCCCTTTACCGATTTTGGTGCAGGCAACATTAACGGTTTTGATGATTGGGCCATCACCGTTTCGTCGTCAGGTTGGCACACGGTGCGTCTTGTCACCGATCCTGACAACACGATTACAGAAACAAACGAGAACAACAATGTCTGGGAGGACTCGTTCTATTGGGAACCACCCGCCCTGACACCGACGCCCACGCGGACGCCCACCATCACCCCAACGCGCACACGAACGCCAACATCTACCATCACACCCACGCGGACGCCGACGCGGACACCAACGCCGACGGTTACACTGACGCCGACGCCGACGCCGACCCCGGCGCCGGGCACTGTTTGGCGCGGTCAATACTACAACAACGAAACCCTGTCGGGCAGCCCCGTGTTGACGCGCGACGATACTGATATTGATTTCGACTGGGCCTACAATTCACCCGCTCCCGGCGTCAATGCCGATCACTTTTCTATCCGCTGGACTCGTACCTTCAGCAATTGGCCGGCAGGCATTTACGCCTTTCATGTTCTGCAGGACGATGGAGCAAAACTGTGGGTTGATGGCGTCCTCATTCTCAACGAATGGCACTGGGGTCATGATGAGTACACGGTTCAACACGCGCTGAGCGCTGGCAACCACTCCATTCGCCTGGAGGTCTATGAGATAGACGGATGGGCACGCGCGGGGCTTTGGATTGCTCAACCCGTGTTGAGATAGGGCATGGATCAGCACCGTCCATGACACCCTGACTCTGATTGGCTATTTTCTCCCAGGTGTGCTATAAGTATGCCTGTTGTTTTGATTGGCGCCGAACGACATGTGTTTGCCGTGACGGCGCCATCGTTTGTGTTTGGGCTGAGA
Source organism: Anaerolineae bacterium (assembly GCA_041918575.1). Lineage (GTDB taxonomy): Bacteria > Chloroflexota > Anaerolineae > SSC4 > Amarolineaceae > Amarolinea. The sequence continues at coordinate 1,571 of JAYRVL010000642.1, forward strand.
GTGCGACTTGGCTCAGATTTGTAGCCAGAAAGGACTCTCAATTGACTTTCGCTCGTTTCGATCTTAGCCCGTCCCTGACGGCGGGCGTCCACGCGCTCGGTTATCAAGAACCGACGCCCATCCAACAGCTTTCTATTCCTCCCATCATGGCCGGCCGCGACGTCATGGGCCTGGCCCAGACCGGCACCGGCAAGACAGCCGCGTTTGCGCTGCCCATTCTGCAGCGGCTCGAACAAGGCCCGCGCCATCGCGTGCGCGCCTTGATCGTCGCGCCCACGCGCGAACTGGCCGAACAGATCAACCACGCCTTCGCCGACCTCGGACGCCACACCACCCTGCGCAGCACCGCCATCTATGGCGGTGTGGGCATCAACGGCCAATTGCAGGCGCTGCGCGCCGGCCCGGAGATCGTCGTGGCCTGCCCCGGTCGCCTCCTCGACCACATCCGTCAAGGCACCATCAACCTCTCCCCGGTCGAAGTCCTGGTGCTCGACGAGGCCGACCGCATGTTCGACATGGGCTTCCTGCCCGACGTGCGCCGCATCATCCGCGCCGTGCCCGTGCAGCGCCAGACCCTGCTCTTCTCCGCCACCATGCCGGACGATATTCGCGCCCTGGCACGTGAGACCCTGCGCGATCCGCTGACCGTCCAGGTGGGCCATGTGGCGCCCGCAGAAACCGTTTCTCACGCGCTCTACCCGGTGGCGCCACATCTGAAGACCGCGTTGCTGAGCGAAATGCTGCGCGCCACCGGCCCCGGCTCGGTCCTGGTGTTCACACGCACCAAGCACCGCGCCAAGCGCATCGCCCAGCAACTGCAGAAGGCGGGCTTCCCGGCCACCGCCCTGCAAGGCAACCTTTCGCAGAATCAACGCCAAGCCGCGCTGGACGGTTTTCGCCGCGGCGACTTCCGTATCATGGTGGCAACCGACATCGCCGCACGCGGCATCGATGTCCTCAGCATCTCGCACGTCATCAACTACGATATGCCGGACACCACCGACGCCTACACCCACCGCATCGGCCGCACCGGCCGCGCGGAGCGCAGCGGCGAAGCCTTCACCCTGGTGACGCCCGAAGACGGTGAGACCATCCGCGCCGTGGAGCGCGTGCTTGGTCGCCGCCTGGAGCGGCGCACGCTGGCCGGTTTCAACTACCAGGCGGCCGCGCCGGCGCAGGATCACGAATTTGCGCGCGAGCCGCGCCTGCCCTCGCGCGCCGCACCGCGGCCGCTGAACAGCCCAGGACGCAGCACAGCAACCTCGTCGGCGCTCGGTCGCACGAGCTATGCCATCCCGCGGCGCCCCCTCGCGAACGCAACGGCTCCAACGATCAGCAGCCGAACCGCAGCGCCGGCGCCGCGCCCGGCCAGCCTCGATCGGCCTATCAGCCGCCGCGTGCGCTAAAGCCTGATCGGCGTCGGTCACGTATCGGGACCCCGCCCCCAACAAGCCCAAACCCCAATTCCTTTGTGTCTTGGCGTCTTCGTGTGAGAACTCCTTTGGCTCACACCAAGACGCCAAGATGCTTTTCTTCTTTGTGTCTTGGCGTCTTCGTGTGAGAATTCCTTGCTTGCACACGCTGTGCAGGTGTGCTAGAATTTGGGCATGACTTCCCAAGCGTCCCACAATCAGGCTGTTGCTGATCCCCCGGCTGTCTTTCGCCGCGCTGCCCAGCATCTGCTTACCGAATTTGGCTGGTCCCTGGTGTCCGCGGATGAGCTGGCCGCGCAGGCCGCGCGTCGCCTTGACCACGCCAGCGAGGTCAGCCAGACGCAGGCGATTACCGCCTGCCAAACCGTCTACTCACGCCTGCTGTTCGGCGCGTGTGCGGGCGAAACGCAGCGAGAGGCCGGCTACCGCGAGCTGTTCTTATATCTGTACAAACTGGCCTACAACCGCGTGCCGGAGGCCGATGTCGCGGATGTGGTGCAGGAGGCGCTGCGCCTGGTGTATGAAAAACTGGGCACCTGCCAGCAGCCGGAGACCTTTCTCAAGTTCACCTATTTTCGCCTGCGCCATGCCATGAATCGCGTGCGGCCGGCGCGCCTCAACCGTATGCA
>JAYRVL010000643.1:0-5955 GCA_041918575.1 Anaerolineae bacterium
CTCGATGGGCGAGCCGTGACGGTAATCAATGCCGATCTGACAGCGACATTCGATCTGACCACCGTCAGGCGACTCCCAGAGAACTTCGGACTTTCGTTCATGGGGGTCACGCCAGCCGGCCCGTTCGATATTCCTGAATCTGTGGCGCGCCAGTGGATGAAATTGCCATTGAATCCCAACGGCAGGCCAAACTCCGATGTCCTGCGGCCTTACTTTAACGGAATTGACCTGACGAATGGCCCGCGCGGAGTATGGATTATTGATTTCGGTGTCGGCGCCTCTCTGGATGTCGCTGCCTTGTATGAAGCACCATTCGAATATGTGGTTACTCATGTCAAGCCACGAAGGCTGAAACAACGATCAACCATCAATCAGTGGTGGCTGTTGGAGCGTGCAAGGCCTGAAATGCGACGTGCATTGAAGAGTCTCCAACGCTATATCGGCACTTCCATGGTGTCCAAGCATTTCTTCTTTTCGTGGATCCCCTCTGAAGTGCTTCCGGCCAATCTGCTCATTGTCGTGGCTCGTGAAGACGACTACTTCTGCGGCGTATTGCATTCCAAACCCCACGAACTGTGGGCGCGTCGCATGGGCACCCAACTACGTGAGGCCGAAAGCGGTTCCCGCTACACCCCCACCACCTGCTTCGAGACCTTCCCCTTCCCGTGGCCGCCGGGGCAGGAGCCGGTGGACGATGGCCGCGTGCAGGCGATTGCTGCGGCGGCGCAGGCGCTGGTGCGGCTGCGCGAGGCGTGGCTCAATCCGCCGGGCGCGGGCGAGGCGGAGTTGAAGAAACGCACGCTGACCAACCTGTACAACGCGCGGCCCACCTGGCTGGATCAGGCGCATCGCAAGTTGGATGCGGCCGTGCTGGCGGCCTACGGTTGGCCGGCGGGCCTCACAGACGAGGAAATCCTGGCGCGGCTGCTGGCGTTGAATCTGGCGCGGGCAGGCGTTGGCCCGCAGCCACAGGCAATTGGCAACATGGCCTTGATCGGTTAAAATAGGGCGGACGATATAGATAGCACACCTGCCGCGAGAAAATACCTATGCTAAGCTTAAAAGATCTGCGAGTCCAATACATCACCGATCATGTCGGCGCAAAAAATGCGGTCATCCTGCCACTCGACACGTTCAACGCCCTGTTGGAAGACCTTGAGGACCTGGCGGTTGCCGCCGAGCGCCGTGAAGAGGCGGCCATTTCCCACGAGCAGTTGCTCGAAGAGCTGAAAGCAGATGGCCTCCTACCGGATTGAGTGGAAACGATCGGCAGCCAAGGAACTCAAACGTCTGCCCTCGGACGTGATTCAGCGCGTGTTGCAGGCGGTCGAAGGTCTAGCGTCCAATGCCGTACCTTCTGGCGCAGTCAGACTACGGGGAACCGAGCATACATTTCGTCTTCGAGTTGGGGATTATCGGATTGTCTACATCGTAGAACAGGCCATCTTGCGCATCGAGATTGTGCGCGTGAGACACCGCAGCGAAGTCTACCGATGATCGCCGCCATCTGCGCCGCCTACGGTTGGCCGACCGGCCTCACAGACGAGGACATCCTGGCGCGGCTGCTGGCGCTCAACCTGGCGCGGGTAACCTTGAGGAAAGAAAGCGAGGGGTTATCATGATAGAGGAGATCGTTGCGAACGAGGAATACCCAGATCTGGTGTCGGTTCGTTCGGTGTGCGTCCGCGACAGCTCGGTTGTCTATGTCACGTTCAGCGACGGCTCGACCAGGGACATTGATCTGGAGCCGTATCTGCACGGACCATTGTTCGACCCAATCCGCCTGGACCCTCAGCTTTTTGCGCAGGTGGTCGTTGACCCTGAAACAGAAACGCTGACCTGGCCGAACGGGGCCGATATTGACCCTGACGTGCTTTACTACGATGGCGATCCGCCCTGGAGCCGGGCCGAGGACGCTGAGAACGGCGTGTCATACAGGCTGGCTTCCTCTGCCAACCAGTGACGAAACGTTGGATCCTGAATGCTCCAGGCCCCCATCATCTCCGCGACGAAACGTGCCGTTTCCAATGTAGATTGCCAGGTTGCCCCAAGAACGGAGGCTGCTGGTACCCATTACAATTTTGTGCTATACTCGTTACCGCCAACAGAGCAACGGAGTGCTGACTGAAACCCACGCTGGCGCCGACATCGCTGCGCGTCGGGCGCGGCTGTCTGGGTGGTCTCTTTGCGGATTGGAGCACAGGGAGGTGTCTATGCGTTTCTTCAACACGGCCGGGCCGGTCAACTGCGAGGATCATTACTGCCTGCCGCCGCTGGAGCGGTTCGACCTGGCCGACATCCTGAGCTTGATCGAGCAGAAGAAGTACTTCGTGCTCCATGCCCCGCGACAGACCGGCAAGACATCTGCGCTGTTGGCGTTCATGGAACATCTCAACCTCCGCGGCCCCTACCGGGCGTTGTATGCCAACCTGGAAGTAGGGCAGTCGGCGCGTGAGGATGTCGCGGCTGGAATGCGCGCCATCGTCAACGAAATCGCCTCGCGCGCGCGCGACTTCCTGGATGAGCCATTTCTCAAGACGATTGCCCAGGAAGTCCTGCAAGAAAGCGGGCCACACAGCGCATTGGGAGAGATCTTGACCCGTTGGGCTGAACGCAGTATGCAGCCCCTGGTGTTGTTGCTGGATGAGGTGGACGCCTTGGTGGGTGACACCTTGATTGCTGTGTTGCGCCAACTGCGCGCCGGCTACGACAAGCGGCCGAGCCACTTCCCCTCGACCGTCGTGCTCTGTGGGGTGCGGGACGTGCGCGACTACCGCATTCACTCCAGCCAGAGTCAGACGATCATCACTGGGGGGAGTGCGTTCAACATCAAGGCGGTGTCATTGCGCCTGGGTGACTTCAGCCAGGCCGAGGTGGAGCGGTTGCTGTTGCAACATACGGCCGAGACCGGTCAGGTCTTCGAGGCGGACACCCTGGCGACGGTCTGGGCGCTGACGCGGGGTCAGCCCTGGCTGGTCAACGCGTTGGCCTACGAGACCACTTTCACGATGCATGCCGGCCGCGACCGCATACAGCCCATCACCGCCGAGATGATTCAGCAAGCAAAGGAGAACCTGATCCTGCGCCGCGAAACGCACCTGGATCAACTGACCGACAAGCTGCGAGAGCCGCGGGTACGCCGAGTCATCGAGGCCTTGCTGGTGAGCGGGGAAACGCCGCTCGAGCTACCTGACGATGACCTGCAGTACGTGGCTGACCTTGGCCTGATCCGGCGCACGCCAAACGTGGTGATTGCTAACCCGATCTATCGCGAGATTATTCCCCGCGCCTTGACCAGCGTCACGCAGGATTTTATCGTCCAGGAACTGGCCTGGTACATCCGGTCCGATGGCCAGCTCGACCTGCCGAAGCTGTTGGCTGCCTTTCAGCAGTTCTTCCGCGAGCACTCCGAGAGCTGGGTCGAGCGTTTCGACTACAAGGAGGCAGGGCCGCAACTGCTCCTACAGGCGTTTCTGCAGCGCATCGTCAACGGCGGTGGCCGCGTCGAGCGGGAGTATGGTCTGGGGCGCAAGCGCACCGACCTGTTGGTACTCTGGCCGGTTGCTGAGCCAGGCGTCGAGGGCAAAGAGCACGTCCAGCGCGGCGTCATCGAGTTGAAAGTGCTGCACAAATCGCTGGAGGCAACCCTGGCCGAGGGCGTGGTGCAGACCTGGGAGTACGCCGACCGCTGCGGCGCCGCAGCGGCACACCTGGTCATCTTCGACCGCACGCCGGACAAACCCTGGGAGGAGAAGATCTTCCGGCGAGAGGAAGCCATCCAGGGCCGGCCGATCACCGTGTGGGGCATGTGATGCGTGCAAGGCACAATCATCCACACCCGCGGCGCCATCCCCTTCTTCCTGCGCGGCGTATGGCTGGCCAGTGAATGAGGAGGTCGTACCTATGAATTGGATCACACGAGCGCGCGTCAAAGTGGACCGCGTGGCCTGTCCCTGGTTGATCAAGAAGTTCGTTGACCCTGACGCCACATTTTTCTTCGTCCCCGCTGACCAGGTCAGCGCCGAGGCCGCGCGCCTGGGTGCGATTCCCTACGACGTCAAGGGCGTTGAGCTGGGCCATCACGGTCAGGCCTGTTCGTTCGAGGCGATTCTGAACAAGTACGACTTGACCGGCGACCCGGCCCTGCTGTTGCTGGGCAAGATCGTCAACGGCGCGGATACCGACAACACGCTCTGGAACCAACCCGAGGGGCCGGGCCTGCAGGCGATTGCCGAGGGCTTCCGTCACCTGGGCTATGTGGACGATCACGCCATCAATGCCGCGGAGTGGATCGTCTACGATGCGCTGTACGCCTACTGCCAGGAAATGGTGAAACAAGGCCGGCCCCATGGCGCGTTCAAGGATTGACGTCAGGCTGCTCTTTGCCACGCGCATCACGCGGCTGTTCGCCTATGGCGCGCTGTCGGTCGTCCTGGCGCTCTATCTGGCCGCGATCGGCCTGGACGAGGGACGGATCGGCCTGCTGTTCTCGCTGACGCTGGCGGGCGACGCCGCGGTCACCCTGACCATCACCACCACGGCCGACCGCTTGGGCCGCCGGCGCAGCCTGATGCTGGGCGCCGCGCTGATGGCGCTGGCCGGCGCGGCCTTCCTGCTGACCCGACAGCCCACCCTGCTGCTGCTCGCTGCCATCATCGGGGTCATCAGCCCCAGCGGCAACGAGATCGGCCCCTTTCTGGCGATCGAACAGGCCGGGCTGGCGCAGATTCTGCCGGATGCGCGGCGCACGCAGGTTTTTGCCTGGTACAACCTGGTCGGCTCGCTGGCCACGGCCGCCGGCGCCCTCGCTGGCGGGCTGCTGGTGCAGGCGCTGCAAAGCGGCGGTCGCTCCTCCGTAAACGCTTACCAGGCGGTCCTGCTGGGCTATGCCCTGTGCGGCCTGCTGCTGATCGCCTGGTTCTTCTACCTGTCGCCGGCCGTCGAGCCTTCCCCCTCGGCCGGGATTGCATCCGTGCGCCGCCGCTTCGGCCTGCATCGCTCAGGCCCGATCGTCCTGCGACTGAGCGGCCTCTTTGCCCTGGATGCCTTTGCCGGCGGCTTTGTGATTCAGAGCATCGTCGCCTATTGGTTCTACACCCGGTTCGGCTTGAGTCCCGCTGCGCTGGGCGCGATCTTCTTTGCCGCCAATCTCCTCGCCGGCGCTTCCGCGCTGCTGGCCGCGCGGCTGGCGGCCCGCTTCGGACTGATCAACACCATGGTGATGACGCATCTGCCCTCGAATGTGCTGCTCTGCCTGGTGCCGTTGATGCCGACGCTGCCGCTGGCGATCGCGGTGCTGCTGCTGCGCTTCAGCATCTCGCAGATGGACGTGCCGGCGCGCCAAAGCTACACCATGGCCGTGGTCAGCCCCGATGAGCGTTCGGCTGCCTCCGGCGTGACCGCCATCGCCCGCTCCGTGGGCGCGTCCATCTCCCCCTGGCTCAGCGGACTGCTGCTGGCCCGCGGCTATTTTGCTGCGCCCTTTCTCCTCGCCGGCGGCCTGAAGATCGCCTACGACTTGCTCCTCTATCGCAGCTTCCGCGCCTTCGAACCGCCGGAAGAGGCAGCTCTCGACGCGTCGTAACGACTTCAGTCTTTCAGTCAGATTGGGCGTCGGTCTGGTTTCAGGTATACGGCGCGCTGGATGCGGCCAGCCAAGCAGAGCTGCTGGCTACGCTGGAGGGCCACACGGCCATTGTCAGGTCTGCGGCGTACAGCCCGGATGGCAGCCGCATCGTCTCGGCCAGTGCCGATCGGAGCGTGCGCATTTGGGTTTCGACGATGCAGGGGCATCGAAGCGCCGGATGTTGAGCACGAGCTTCCAAAGGGCAGTTGTCGAGTTTGTGTGTCATTCCTGCTTCACCTTGACCTCGTCCAGGGCGACAAACGGTACGTTGTCATTTAGCCGGTTGGTCACAGCGCTGCGCGGCGAGCCTGGGCGCGTTGTTTTTCCAC
>JAYRVL010000644.1:0-4845 GCA_041918575.1 Anaerolineae bacterium
CTCCCGAACGCGCGGCCGAACTGACCACCAGTTCCGGCATTGTGGTGGATCCGCTCTACACGCCGGCCGATGTACAGATTGATTATCCCAAAGACCTGGGCTTTCCGGGCGAATACCCCTTTACCCGCGGCATCTATCCCAGCATGTACCGCGGCCGTCATTGGACCATGCGCCAGTACGCGGGCTTTGCCACCGCGGAGGAGTCCAATGCCCGCTACCGCTACCTGCTGCAGCAGGGCCAGACCGGCCTTTCCGTCGCGTTCGACCTGCCGACTCAGATTGGCTACGACGCCGATCATCCGTTGGCCGATGGTGAAGTGGGCAAGGTGGGCGTGAGCATCTCCTCCCTGGCCGACATGGAGACGCTGCTCGCTCAGATTCCGCTCGATAAAGTCAGCATTTCGATGACCATCAACGCGCCGGCCGCCATCTTGCTGGCGATGGTGATTGCGGTGGCGAAAAAGCAGGGCGCGCCGGTCAGCGATCTGCGCGGCACGGTGCAGAACGACATTCTGAAAGAGTACACCGCGCGCGGCACCTATATCTTCCCGCCCGCGCCTTCCATGCGCCTGATCACCGACCTGTTCGCGTTCTGCGGCCGCGAGGCGCCCAAATGGAACACCATTTCCATCAGCGGGTATCACATCCGCGAGGCGGGCAGCACAGCCGTGCAAGAGGTGGCTTTCACCCTGGCCGACGGCATTGATTACGTCGAAGCCGCGCTGGCGGCCGGGCTGGATGTGGACGAATTTGCCGGGCAGTTGTCCTTCTTCTTCAACGCGCACAACAACTTCCTGGAAGAGATCGCCAAGTTCCGCGCGGCGCGGCGCCTGTGGGCGTCCATCATGCGCGAGCGCTTCGGCGCCAAAGACCCGAAGTCCTGGCAACTGCGCTTCCACACGCAGACCGGCGGCTCCACCCTCACCGCGCAGCAGCCAGACGCCAACGTCGTCCGCGTCACCATCCAGGCGCTGGCCGCGATCCTGGGCGGCACGCAGTCGCTGCACACCAATTCCAAAGATGAAGCCCTGGCCCTGCCCAGCCAGCACGCGGTGGAAATCGCGCTGCGCACCCAGCAGGTCATCGCGTACGAGTCGGGCGTGGCCGATGCGCCGGACCCGCTGGCCGGCAGTTACATGATCGAAGCGTTGACGAACGAGATCGAGCAGCGTGCGCGGGCCTACCTGGACAAAATTGCGGCTATGGGCGGCGCGCTGCGCGCCATCGAGCAGGGTTTCATGCAGCGGGAAATTCAAGAGGCGGCCTATCGCACCCTGCGCGCCATCGAAAACAGCGAGCAGGTCGTCGTAGGCGTCAACCGTTTCGTCACCGACGAGGCGCCGATGGCCGACATCCTGCGCGTCGATCCCTCAGTGCAGGCCAATCAGTGCCGGCGGCTGGCCGAACTGCGCGCCGGGCGCGACAACGACAAGGTCAAGGCCCTGCTGGCGCAGCTTGAGGCGGCCGCGCGCGATCCGCACGCGGCGCTGATGCCGCTCTTCGTGGAGTGCGTGGAGAATTACATCACCCTGGGCGAAATCTGCGGCGCCCTGCGCCAGGTGTTCGGCGAATACCGACCGGAGAGCTGGGTGTAGGCGCAAGAAGCAGGTTCAAGAAGATGCAGACCCATGCCCGTTCGTGCTTGCGCAGCCAATCAGTTGTTGCACCGACTCGTCGAGAAAAGCCCGGTACTGCGCAACTTCTTGCTGCAAATCGTCGAGTGTGGCCGGAGCGATGGCGTCAGGAGCCAGGTCGAACTCGATGAATTCGGGGTTGAGGCGCCGAAAGACATTTCTCACCGTTTGTACACGCAGAACTGTCCGGCCGCCGGGGTTGGCAAAAACATCGAGCACGACGCCGTGCCAGGCGCGCATCTTGATGATATCGCCTACTTTTGGAGTTGATACCATAAAGTGATTACCTCCTCGCTGGGTGATGAGTATAAACATCCCGTAAGGAAAGTCAAGGTATGGTATATGGTATTGACACGAACGATGGAGAGGGGAATCAGTGCGTAAGCAGCCGAATTCGCGCATGTGTTTCATTTGCGGCATGGCGAACATCGCCGGGGTGAAGGTGTTTTTTTACGAGCAGGACGACGGCTCGGTGTTGGCGCGCTTCAGCGGCCAGGAGATTCACCAGGGCTACCCGGGACGCATGCACGGCGGCGTCGTCAGCGGCATCATGGATGAAACGATGGGCCGCGCGGTCATGTTCAACGGCAGCGACGTGTGGGGCGTCACCGTGGCCCTGGAGCTGCGCTTCAAACAGCCCGTGCCGCTGTTCGTGGAGTTGACCGCGGTGGGCCGCGTGGTCAAGGACCGGGGCAGCTACTTCGAGGGCGCGGGCGAGATGTTCTTGCCCGATGGCACGGTGGCCGTGGAAGCCAAAGGCAAATTCTGGAAGCTACCCCTGGGCGAGATTGCCGACTTCGATACCGACCGCGAGCAGTGGCGCGTCGTACCAGACGCGTGACGCAACGCAGAAAGATGAGATGGGGGTAACTGCTCAGGCGGCCCCCCCTGCCCCCCAATCCTGGGGGGAAAAGCATTCGACTCCCCCAGGGTTGGGGGGCAGGGGGGCGCTCCGGGCGCTATCGAGACCATTCTCACTGCCTGGCTGAGCAGTTACAAATGGAGAGGAAATCGAAAGTGTTCGCATGATCAAAAAAGTCAACCACATTGCCATTCTCGTCAGTGACCTGGACAAGGCGCTGTTGACCTATCAAGCCGGCCTGGGGCTGGAGCTGAGCAAGCGTCAGGACATGCCGGAGCAGGAGGTTGAAATTGCCTTCCTGCCGGCCGGCGACAGCATGATCGAACTCATCAAACCGACGACAGAGACCTCCGGCGTCGCCAAATTCCTGGCCAAGCGCGGGGAAGGGCTGCATCACATCTGCCTGGAAGTGGACAACATCGAGGCCGCGATTCAGGAGATGCAGGCGCGCGGGGTGGAGATGATCCACACGACGCCCATTCAGGCTGCAGAGGGCCGCGGCGCCTTTCTGCATCCCCGCGGCGCGCACGGCGTCCTCATCGAACTGCTCGAAGCCGATTGAGCCGTCGCGCGCACTATTCAGCCGCCGAATGAATTCGGGGCGAAGGGGCGTTCCGCCGCCAAGTCGGCCTGCGCCGACTGGCGCCGCGTCCACGAAGGCCGCCGAATGAATTCGGGGCGAAGGGGCGTTCCGCCGCCAAGTCGGCCTGCGCCGACTGGCGCCGCGTCCACGAAGATGGACGCCCGGCCGCTAGGCCCAACAGGCGCGATTTCAATCGCTCTTGCAACGGCGCACTGAGTAGTTGCAATTTGACAAAACTCTCCACGCCGCTTATATTGCCCCCACTTCTTTTTGGGATCACGCCAAACCTTCTCGATTCTCCGAAGGTCCCCTGCCGTTTTTTGCATTAGCGCATCGCCCCAACCGATGCACCTCTCACTGCGTCTGTTCGCATGGCGTGCTTCCCAGGCAAGTCCGCTGGGCCAGCGTCAATGGCCGGGTTTTCAGTCAGGGTCAGTTCTTCAGCATTTCTAAGGAAGGAGTCGTACACGATGGCGTTTCGATTTTCCCGTAAGCTGCTAATGGTACTACTGTTGGTTGCCCTCGTCTTGTCTGCCTGCAACATCGCCCCACAGGCTGCACCGCAGGCCGGCGCCCCTCTGCAAAAGATCGGGCAGGGTGAAGGCGCGGTCAGTATCGTGGCCTGGGCCGGCTACATCGAACGAGGTGAGACCGATAAGAACTACGATTGGGTCACCGATTTCGAAAAGGCAACCGGCTGCATGGTCAGCGTTAAAACAGCCGCCACCTCGGATGAGATGGTGGCCCTCATGAACGAAGGTGGGTTCGACCTGGTGACGGCCTCGGGCGACGCCAGCAACCGCCTGATCTCCGGCGGCAAGGTCCAGGAGATCAACATCAGCCTCATTCCCAGTTGGAGCAAGGTGGACAAACGCCTGCAGGATGCGCCCTGGCATACGGTCGGCGGCAAGCATTATGGCGTGCCCTACCAGTGGGGACCCAACGTCCTCATGTACAACACCAACGCCTTCACAGAAGCGCCCACCAGTTGGAAGGTTGTCTTCGAGGAGATGACCCTGGCCGACGGTAAGTCGAACAAGGGTCGCGTTCAGGCCTATGACGGGCCGATCTACGTAGCCGATGCGGCGCTGTACCTCAAAGCCACCAAGCCCGAACTGGGGATCAAGGACCCGTACTCCCTCAATCGAGCGCAGTTCGATGCCGCCCTGGCGCTGCTGCGCGAACAGCGCAAACTGGTCGGTCGTTACTGGCACGATGCCTTCGTGCAGATTGACGATTTCACCAACCAGGGCGTGGTGGCCGCCAGCTCCTGGCCCTTCCAGGTCAACCTGCTGCAGGCCAGCACGCAGCCCATCGCCAGCGTCGTGCCGGCGGAAGGCGCCACCGGCTGGGCCGACTCCACGATGATGCACATCGACGCGGCCCATCCCAACTGCGCTTACAAGTGGCTGGAGCATTCGCTCAATGCGAAGCTGCAGGGCGATCTGGCAGCCTGGTTCGGCTCCGTGCCAGCCGTGCCGGACGCGTGCAAGGGCAATGCACTGCTCACCGACGGCGGCTGCGACCTCAACGGCATGGCAAACTTCGAAAAGATCGCTTTCTGGCGCACGCCCACCACCGATTGCGGCGATGGTAAGCAGGAATGCATCCCCTATCACGAATGGGTGACGAACTACATCGCCGTCATTGGCGGCCGCTAACGCGCGTTACCACCTGCGCCGATTTTAACGCATCTGTCTTTAAATGCGCTGCAAACAGGTGGCTCGCGCGACAACCTTTGGTAACTCCTCCGGAGTTACAACGCC
>JAYRVL010000645.1:0-6974 GCA_041918575.1 Anaerolineae bacterium
GGCCTGCACGGGGCGGGCGTAGCCGGTGCAGCGGCAGAGCACACCGGCAATGGCCTCGCGCACCTCTGCTTCGTCCGGCGCCGGATTGCGGTCGAGCAGGGCTTTGGCCGCTAACAACTGGGCCGGAGTACAGAAGCCGCACTGGATGGCGCCTGTTTCAATGAAGGCGCGCTGCAAAGGGTGGAGAGCGGTCTGCGGAGATGGCGCGTGCAGGTCATTGTCGCGCCGGCCGGGTTGATCAGGCGCCAGGTGCTCCAGCGTTTCGATCGTCGCGCCGTGGGCCTGAACGGCCAGGCGCGTACAGGTGTTGACCAGTTTGCCGTCGAGGAGAACAGCGCAGGCGCCGCACTCGCCCGTTTCACAACCGTGTTTGACGCTCCACATGCCGGCCCGGCGCAGCGCGGTCAAGAGCAATTCATGGGGCGCCGTGTCCCAGGTCGTCTGTTCGCCATTGAGCGTAAGGTGGATGTGCATCGTTGCCTCCAGAAGATGTTGGTTCCTGGTTGAATTCTAACACACAAGCGCAGACGCTCAAAATGAGTTCAAATGAGTTGGCTGATGCGAACGCCAGGAAGTATCATCGAAGTTGGTCGGGCGGGCTGGATGTGCTACAATACTGTCATCGGTCCTCGATTCTTCGACGGTTGGTGATTGGTGATTGGTGGTTGGTCATTGATGGAAGAACAGACAATAATGCATTCTATAGTGTATGAACAAGCCATTGTGAACGTTGTACGTACTCTCCCCGCGCGACGTGCAGCAGAGGTGCTTGATTTCGCGCGTTGGCTGCAAACGCAAGTACAGCCGGGTAGCGATGCTGCTCAAGACGCTCTTCCCGACGATGATATCGAACAGGAAGAGCGAATTTGGGAGAATTCATATTTGGCTTCACGTGATGAGTTTAGGCTAATGGCGCGGGAGGCAGTTGCGGAGTATGAAGCGGGAACCACGCTCGAGATGATAATCGAAGATGGCCACGTGAGAATCCAGTGAAATCGCGCACGACCAGGCAGTTCCGAGAGATCTACGTCGCCTTACCAGCGGACGTTCAGCGCAGAGCTGATGAAGCTTATGTCTTGTGGCAGGCCAATCCAGGTCACCCCAGTCTCCGCTTCAAGCTCATTGACCGAGAAGATCAGATTTACTCGGCTAGAATTGACCGAGGTTATCGGGTTCTGGGTGCTCGGCAAAATGATACGATGATTTGGTTCTGGATTGGCAAGCATGAAGTGTATGATCGTATTCTGAACTAGAGGGGGTCTCATGACCCCAGCACCACAGTGGAAACCATAGACAAGGACGGGAGCACGTATGCCCGATCGCATGTTGCGTCGTGACGGCGCCTTTCTGCGCCGCGATGAATCACAAGTTGTCTGGCGTTATCTGAATGCCCAGGAGTGCTGTTCCGTGGTGGGCATCAGCAACATCGGCAAATCGGCCCTGCTGCGCATGATTTGCCTGCCAGAATCCCAGCAGGGCATGGACGGCCCGGGTCGTGACGCCATTTTCGTCTATGTTGACTGTAATCGGATGCTGGGCCTGAACGACCAGGGTTTCTATGAGCTGGTCCTGCGTTGTCTGCAAGATACGCTGCGCAGACAGGCCGTGCCTGACACACTGCTGCGCACGCTGCGTAATGCATACGAAGCACTCATCAATCCCCACAGCCCGTTTCACGTGCCACTGAGCTTCAACCAGGGGCTGACCGCGGTTCTCGATGGGCTGGGACGCAAGCTGGTGATCGTTTTCGATGAGTTCGATGAAGTCCTGACCCGCGTCGAAGGCCGCGTCTTTCTCAACCTGCGCGCGCTGAAGGATCAGTACCGGCGTGGACTAACGTTTATGACGGCCACCAACGAAAGCCTGCCTCTGCTGCGCCGCGACGAGGCCATTGATGAATTCATCGAGTTGTTTACGCATCACACCTACTACTTGCCCCCGCTCAATTCAACTGATGCAGCCGATATGATTCATCAGGTGGCCAAAGAGCTGAACGTGACATTTAGCGGCCGCGATGTGGATTTCGTCCTCGACTGGGCCGGCGGTCACATCGGCTTGATCGAAGCGACTTGCGGCGTGCTCGGCAGCCTGACCGGCGCGCCCTTGCGCGATGCCGGCCAGGATTGGATCATTCAGCGCGAAGCGGCCCAACGCCTGCCGCGCAACATGACAGTGCAGACCGAGTGCGGCAAAATCTGGGCCGGCCTGAGCGACATCGAACGTGGTGCGCTGATGGACTTGAGCACTCCCGGTGGAGAGGCGCCGCTGCCCGCGATTGCCGCCCTGCGCAGCAAACATCTGTTGCTGGGGGACAATGACGAGGCGCCGCGCCCGTTTTGCCGCCTGTTCGGCCAGTTCCTGGCGCAGCAAAGCGCCCTGGTGCGCCCCGGCGCGCAGGGCGTTCGCGTGGACGTAGGAACCGGCGAGGTGACGGTGGATGGTCGCATCACGGAGGCGCTGACCAACCTGGAATATCGCCTGTTGCTCTTGCTCTACGGACAATTGGGCAAGATCTGTGACAAGTACCAGGTGGTGGAGGCGGTGTGGGGACAAGATTACATGGATACGGTGGATGATGCGCGTATCGAAAAACTGGTCAGCCGCCTGCGCGCCAAAATTGAACCGGATCCGACGAATCCCCGTTACCTGATGACCCTGCGCGGACGTGGTTACAAGCTGGTGGGCGCCGTCTAGCCCAGGATCCCGATAGACCGTCAGTCACACGTCAGCGCGTCGTCTAGCGTAATTTGTAAATTGCGGGTAAAATCAAGCCGCGCTTGAGGCTTTGCCGCTGACCCAGGCAACGGCGAAGTGCACCATAACAACTATTCGACTGCAAAGGGAAGGAAATTTACGCATGGCATCGTTATTGGAGAAAATCGGAACGCTGATTTCGGCGAATTTGCATTACATGGTGGATGAGGCGCTAAAATCCAATTCCATCGCCGTCTTCGATCAGTACATTCGCCAGGTTGAGAACAACCTGGACGAGTTGGAAGACGCCGCGGCCACGGTGGGCGGCGAGGCGCGTATGCTGCGCCGCAAGTACGATGAGTTTGCCGCCAAGAGCGCAGAACTCGACCGGAACATTGATGTTTTCCTCAGCGAAGGCCGTGAAGAATTGGCCGCGGCCGCACAGGCCAAATTCAACTCGACCAAGCGGCTGGCCGATTCCTACAAGGATCAGGCCGATCGCCAGCAGATGGAGTACCAGAAGCTGTTGGATGCACGCCTCAAGCTGGAAGCCAAGCTGACCACTGTCAAGCAGGAGCGTGAAGAACTGCAGGCCCTGCTCACCCTCGCCAAGTCCAAAGAGGTCAGCGTCAAGGCGATCAAGTCGTTGGATGACCTGGTCGGCTCTGGAGATGCCGATATTGCCCGCGTGGCCGATTCGATTCGCGCCCGCCTGGACAAGGCGCAGGCCGAGAGCGACATGGTGACTTCGCGCCTGGATCGGCAGATGGACGATGTGCTGGAGCGCGAGACGCTCAATCGTCAGTTGGAAGAGCGCAAACGCCGGTTGGGCATGAGCGCCGGTTCATGAACAGGCATCACCGCCCGGTCGTGCATGATCGGGCGGTGATGTTCGATCCTCGGAGAAAGGGGAATTAGACAACGGGTATGAACGATGCGATGATTTTTGAGCCGCGCAGCATCAGTGGAAAATTCGCCACCGGCTTTGCCCTGCTGTTGGGGTGTTTCCTGGCCTGGATGAGCGGCCTGATTACCGAGGCGATGGGCGCCCTGATCCTGTCCATTGCCGGCTTCCTCGGCCTGTATGCCGTTTGGGATGCACTTTATGTGGCGAATCGCAAGGTCATCGTGACCGACCAGGGTCTGACGATCAGCAACCCGCTGCGCTTGTGGGGCGCGCGACAGTCGTTCAGTTGGGATGAGATCAAGCAGCTTGAGCTGAGCATTCACGACGAGCAACGCAATGTGCGCATCAAGGCCGACAAGCTGCCCAACTACTATTATGAAGACATGCCATACGACGCTGACCTGGTGCAGGCCGTTGTCAGTCGGGGCAAACTCAAGCCGGTCAAGGGCGAAGAAGCGCCGGCCCTCACCGCTTTGCCGAACGAAGGCAAAGCCCTTTATCGGTGGGCTAAGAAGTAACGAAGGTAGCCAGAAGAGACAAATCACATGAATCGCACTCGCATTATCTTCATTGCCATCATCGTGTTGGCATTGGTGGTCATTGGCGTGTCCTGGGGCCTGGGTTATCTGCAAACCCGACCGCAGCCCCTGGTGGTTACACCGACCGGCCCGATCCAGATACGCGTCCTGACGGCCTTACCGGTGGAGCCGTGGGTGCGTGACGCGGCCAAACAGTTCAACGACGAGAAGCACACACTGACCGGTAGCAATTCTGTCATCCAGGTCGAGGTGATCGCCCTGGATGGTCTGACCGCCCTGGGCAAATGGGACCGCGACGATTTTGGCGTCCTCGGCGACCGCGCTGCGGCTGATCTGACCGATGCTGAAAAGGAAAAGCTGGCGCAGTTCCCTACCGCCTGGATTCCCGACAGTCGTTACCTGGTAGAACTGGCGAACGTAACCTACAAGGAGCGCCTGGGACGCGACGTCTTTCTGACCGACGGCGAATATCGCGCGCGACCCATCGCCATTTCGCTCTTTGCCTGGGGCATTTATCAGACCCGCGCCCAGGTGCTGGAGCAGAAGTTCGGCGACATCAACTGGAAGACCATTCATGATGCGGCCATTAGCAAGGGCGGCTGGCCGGAACTGGGCGGCGACCCAAGCTGGGGCTTTTTCAAGCTGGTGGTGCCCAATCCACGCAAGAATGTGGGCGGGCTTGCCGCGATGATCGCCGCGGCGGGCGAGTACTACAATCGCACCGACATCAGCGTGGCAGACGTCACCAACCCAGAATTTCAGACGTGGCTCAAGGAACTGATGGGCGCGCTGACCGATGTCAGCGGCTCCAGCGCCTATACCGCCGAGGATTTTGCCCTGTTCGGCTATTCCGTGGGCGATGGTGGGCAGTTGTTGGAGAGCGACCTGCTGACCAACATGGCCGGTATCCAGACCCGCTGGGCCGACCCGCTCCTCATCCGTTATCCCAACTACGTAAGCTGGTTCGATTTCCCATTTACCGTTTGGGTAGGACCGGAGACGACGGCGTTCGAGAAGAACGCGGCGCTTGAGTTCCAGAAATACCTGCTCTCGGCCGACGTGCAAAAGCAGGCTGTGGCGCGCGGTCTGCGTCCTGCCAATCCGGATGTGCCGGTTGTGTCGGCGGATAACAGCGATAGCCTGTTTGCCCGTTGGCAACAACAGGGCGCCCAGGCTATCGTACCTCGCACCACGGCCATGCGCGCCCCCAATCGTGATGTGCTCCTGGCGCTGCTGCGCTGGTTCGACTTGAACGTAGCCCAGCGATAGGGCTGGCGTGCGAACAAAAGAGGCCACGATGCCAAGACAACAAGAAAAGAAGGGCGGCGTTCCGCCCGCAGCGACCTATACGATTATCGGCGGCGCCATGGTGCTGCTCCTGTGCTGCGCCCTGGCCGTGATCGCCTGGAACGGCCTGCAGGGATCACTGACGCCGCTGGTTCAGCAGGCCGATAACACCATAGGCTTTCGCAGCGCGACCTTGACCCTGGCCTACTCGCCCGAAAAAGGGCAGATGCTGCAGGTGCTGGTGGAGCAGTTCAATCGCCAGGACCTGCGCACCGCGGACGGCCAGCCGATGCAGGTCAAGCTGGTGGAGATGAGCCCGGAAGAAATGGTCAGCGCCGCGCTGGAAAACCCTGCTTTCCAGGCGCTGACGCCCGACTCCATGCTGTGGCTCGATCAGCTCGACCGCCAGTGGGCTGTGCGCCAACAAGTGCAAGCCGGACAGATCGCCCCGCGCCGCGTGGGTGATGCGACGCGCTACGCGGTCAGCCCCATCGTCATTGCCGCGTGGGAAACGGTGGCGCGGGACCTGGGGTGGCCGCAGCCGGTGGGCTGGAACACAATTCAGAAGCGTGCGACCGACGACGCTAATTTCAAGTGGAACCACGCCTCCACCAGCCATGCCAGCGGACTGCTGGCGACGCTGGCCGAGTTCTATGCAGGCGCCGGCAAGACGCGTGGGCTGACCACCGACGACGCCACGGCCCAGTCCACCCTGGATTATGTGCGCAACATCGAACGTACGGTCAAATATTACGGCGAAGGCGAGCTGACCGTGATGGAACGCGCTCAGAAAGAGGGGCGGTCATTCCTGGATGCCTTTGTGGTGCAGGAACAGTTGGTGGTGCGTTTCAACCGCGATCAGCGCGGCGAAAAACTGATCGCGCTCTATCCGGCCGAAGGCACCCTGTGGGCTGATCATCCGCTGGCGCTGCTTGAACTGCCCGAGCTGACCGCCAATCAACGCCGCACCTATCAGGCGCTGCGCGAGTTTCTGCTGAGCGCCGATGCTCAAAAGCTGGTGCTGAGTTATGGCTATCGCCCGGCTGACCTGAGCATTGCGCTCGATAGCACGGATTCGCCCTTGACGGCCGCCAATGGTGTTGATCCCAAACAACCGCAGACCACCCTACAGATGCCGCCCGCGGCGGTGGTCGAAGTGGTGCAGAATGTCTGGTATTACACCAAGCGCCTCACCAATGTCTTCCTGGTAGTTGACACCTCGGGCTCGATGCGCGGTGAGAAGCTCGATGCCGCCAAAATTGCACTCGGCGCCTTCCTGGCTCAGATCAAAGGGAGCCAGGAGCGCGTGGGGATGGTGGAGTTTAGCGGCCAGGTCAACAATGTGATCGAGTTGGATGAGTTGGCGCGCACGCGCGACACCCTTGCTAACGCCATCTCCTCGCTCAATGCCAATGGCGATACCGCGCTGCTCGACGGCGTGCGCACTGCGTATCGGCGGCTGCAGGACCTTGGCGACAAAGAGCGCATCAACGCCATTGTGGCGATGACCGATGGCCGCGAGAACGCCTCCAGCGTCAGCTTGAACA
>JAYRVL010000646.1:0-2942 GCA_041918575.1 Anaerolineae bacterium
CCTCTCGCAACCGCTCAGGCGCTCGCCTTTTCTTTGGCGAACCCTGACCCTGTGGTATAATTTTCTTGCTCGCCCCAGTTCATTTTAGTTCATTTCAGTTCATTTCAGTCCATTCGCCACAGGAGGATGCGCATCCATGGAAATCACGTCATTGGAAATGAATCGCTGTGTACTTGTCACCGTCACCGGCCGCATTGATGGCAGCACGGCGCCTGAATTGGAGCAGGCGCTAAAAACGCTCACAGATTCAGGCCACTATCGCCTGGTACTGGACATGGGCGGCGTCACATTCCTCAGCAGCGCTGGCATCCGGGTCCTGGTCAGCACCTGGAAAACCGTGCGCCACCTGGGCCGCGGCGACCTGCGCCTGGCCAATCTGCCATCCCGCATCAGCGAAGTGCTTGACCTGACCGGTCTTACCGATCACTTTCCGCAGTTCAGCAGCAGCGTCGAAGCGGTTGGCAGCTTCTGATTCACCCCGGTCTCGCTGACCTGCAGGCCGGCCGCTTCCGCGCCCGGGGTGCAGGCCAGGGTCGCCACGCGGATGCCCATGAACAACGACTGGCAATTGACGATTGCAAGCGATGTGCGTAACCTGGCGCTGATCAGCCAGTTTGTGCGCAACGCCGGCCGCGCCGCCGGTTTGGACGACGCTGCCATCTTCGCCGTCGAACTGGCCTGCGACGAAGCATGCAATAACGTGATCGAACATGCCTATCGCGACGCCAGCGGCCCGCTGCGCATCACCTGTTCCATCAACCAGGCAGACTTCATCATCCAGATTCAAGATCAGGGGCGCCCGTTCGATCCACCCACGGCGCGCCCACTGCAACCGCGTCGCCAGTCAGCCGACACGCCTGTCGGTGGTTTGGGCATTCATCTCATGCGCCAGCTCATGGATGTCGTCGAATACCGCTTCGATGAGCAAACCGGCAACCACCTGACGATGATCAAACGTCAGGTGGCGCCAGCTTCTACGACTGTGGACACCTGACGTATGGCCGACTCGTATCCAGTCAGTCCCGACGCCTTGCCGCCCGTGGGACGGGCGCCTCTCCATCTCGACGAACTACGCGCCCTGGCCGAGGCCGGTCAGGCCATCGTGCAGGCGCGCATGGATGAGGATCAACTGTGCGAGCTGATCTTCGTCCACGCCACTCGCCTGATGGACGCCTCCAGCTTTCACCTGGGCTTGTTCGAGCAAGATGACTTCGTCATCAAAGTCTGGATGCGTCACGGACAGCGCCTGGCCGGCGCCCGCTTCGTTGGCGGCGCCAACGAAGGCATCGTTGGTTGGCTGCGCCGCAATCGCCAACCCCTGCTCGTGCATGATTTCGAGGCGGAGATGGACAACCTGCCCGCGCGGCCGCGCTACGCGGATGAACATCCCCCGCGCTCGGCCATCTTTGTACCCATCCTCGCCGGCGAACTCGCCATCGGCAGTCTGGCCGTGCAGAGCGATGAACCGGGCGCGTTCGACGAAGAACGCCTGCGCCTCCTTTTCATCATCGCCAATCAGGCCGGCGTGGCCCTGGTCAATGCCCGGCTCTACCAGGTGGTCGAACGACGCGCGCGCCAACTGCAAACGGTGGCGCAGGTCAGCCGCAAAGTAGCTGCCATTCTCGACCTGGACCAACTCCTCAACCAAGTCGTCGAACTGATTCGCGACCGCTTCGGCTACTATCACGTGCAGATTTTCCTGGTGGCCCGTGACACCGGCCGCGCCTATTTCCGCGCCAGCAGCGGCCATAACCTGAATAAACTCTGGCTGCGGCACGGCCGTTTCGTGCGTATCGGCATCGAAGGCATCATCGGCTGGGTCGCGCAGCACGGGCAGCCCCTGCTGGCCAATGATGTCTCGCTGGAAGCGCGCTACTTCCCGGACGATCCACGCTTGCTGCCTGACACCCGCGCCGAACTGGCCGTGCCGTTGCTGGTCGAAGACCGCGTGCTGGGCGTGCTCGATGTGCAGGCGCGTGAGCTGAACGCGTTCACCTCCGAAGACCTGTTCATCTTGACGACGTTGGCCGATCAGATCGCGGTGGCCGTGGAGGATGCGCGGCTCTACCAGGCGGCCAAAGACGAAGCGGCCATTTCCAGCGCGCTGCTCGATGTGGCGAACGCCATGGCGCGACCCTATCGGGTAGCTGAGATGGCAAACACCGTGGCCCGCCTGACGCCGTCGCTGGCGGGCGTTGACCGCTGCACCGTGATGATTTGGCATCGGGAACAGGCGCTGTATGAGGTGCTTGCCAGTCAATGCCAACCTTCGGAGCGGCGCGTCGAGCCGGTGCAGACGGGGCTGCGCGTGGCCGCGCATGATTTCCCCCTGCTCGATCAGGTCTGCCGTACACGCCGCCCCTTGTGGGTGGAAGATGTCAGCGTGGACGAGCTGGTGCCAGAGGGAATCGTGCGCCGCTACGGCACGCAGGCCGTTCTGGGCGTCCCGCTCATCGTGCAGGGTGAGGTCTTAGGCGCGCTGGTGGTGGATGAGGTGGATGCGCCGCACGTTTTCAGCAACCGCCAGGTGGAGATGGTGGCCGGGGTCGCCAGCCAGTTAGCCGTCGCCATCGAAAGCGCCCGTTTGACCCAACAGGAGACCGAACGGGCGCGCATGGGAGAAGAGCTGCGCGTGGCGCACGAGATTCAGGCCAGTTTTCTGCCGGAAACCAGCCCGGTGCTGCCCGGTTACGACATTGCCCATGTGTGGCTGGCCGCGCGCGAAGTCGCCGGCGATTTCTTCGACTTCATTCCTCTGAACGCGCGGCGTTTGGGACTGGTCATTGCCGATGTATCGGACAAGGGCGTGCCCGCGGCCATCTTCATGGCGCTGGCCCGCGTCCTGACGCGCGTGGTGGCAGCCGATCGGCGTTCGCCCGCTCGCGTCTTGCAGCGCGTCAACGATCTGCTGCTCGAAAACAGCCGTTCGGACATGTTCATCA
>JAYRVL010000647.1:0-6870 GCA_041918575.1 Anaerolineae bacterium
CGCCCGGCGGAACGCCCATCAGGCGCGATTTCAATCGCTCTGCTCGCCCGCAGCCTGGGCGCGACGTGTGCCATGTTATGCCGATCCATCCGTTGTCCTAGGGGAAAGGTCAGAGAGCGGCCTAAGTATACCCGGCCTTGCAGAAGTCGCCAATTTGCAGAAGTTACCAACTTTCCAAGTAACTGCTCAGCCAGGCAGTGAGAATGGTCTCGATAGCGCCCGGAGTGCCCCCCTGCCCCCAATCCTGGGGGAGCCGAATGCTTTTCCCCCACGATTGGGGGGCAGGGGCTCAACGAACGCATGGACATGATCGCCGAATGCTTTTCCCCCCACGGTTGGGGGGCAGGGGGGCCGCCTGAGCAGTTACCAACTTTCCAAAAAGTTGGCAACTTGCAGAGGCGCCTTACAGTCAGGGCCGCCCCCATTGCCTATCATGGCTAACCGTCCACGCGTGGATGAAGTATGAACTGACAGGAGACAGACATGCAACGCATTCCAACCCTCGTTTTCCTGCTGGTGATGGTCACGCTTGCCATCAGCGGTTGTTCAGGCGCGGCGCCTGCCGCCACACCGACGGCGGTTCCCACGACCGCGCCGACCGACGCCAACACCCCCGCCCTCGCGCCTACATCAGCGCCTACATCAGCGCCTACATCAGCGCCTACATCAGCGCCTACATCAGCGCCGAATGATGCCACAGCCCCTGCGCCCGCGGCAACCACGGCCCCAACGCCAGCGGGCGGCGACGCCAACGCCAACGCTTTGCGTTTCGTGACAGTGGCCGGCGCGGGCGAGGCCCGTTACCGGGTGCGTGAGCAGCTCGTGAATCGCGATCTGCCCAGCGACGCCATTGGCGCGACGAAGGACATCAGCGGCGCCCTGGTGACGGATGCCAACGGCGTCATCATGGCCGACCAGTCACGCTTCGAGATCAATCTGCAGGGCCTGAAGAGCGATTCCAGCCGCCGCGATGGCTTCGTGGCCAACAATGTGCTGCAGAGCAGCCGCTTCCCCACGGCCGTCTTCGTGCCGACGGCGGCCGCCGGCCTGCCAATACCCCTGCCCGCGTCAGGCCAGGGCACGTTCGAGCTGAGCGGCGATCTGACCATCCGCGATGTCACGCGGCCGGTCACCTGGCAAATCATCATCACGCGCGACGGCGATCAACTCTCCGGCACGGCTACAACCAGCTTTACGTTCAAGGATTTCAACCTGACGCAGCCGCGCGTGCCGGTCCTGCTCAGCGTGCAGGACACCATCAAGCTGGAATTCGACTTCCAACTCCAGTTGGCCGGCGCGTGAGCCTCTTCTCCGGCCTGGCCGCGCAGTTTGGCGGCAGCGCCAATGCCCTGACCCAGGCGCAAGCACGGGTCAGGGCGTCGGGTCGCCCGCTGATTGATCTGATCAACGGCAATCCCACGCAGCATGGCCTGCAGTTTCCCGCGACCATCCTGCAGGACGCGCTGGCAAAGGCGCAGGTCGCGGCGGCCGTCTATCGCCCTGATCCCAAGGGACAGGCGACCGGCCGCGCGGCCATCAGCGCCTACTACGCGGGACAGGATGCGGTCTTCGACCCGGCGCACATTCTGCTCACCCCGGGCACGAGCCAATCTTACTGGTACCTCTTTCAACTCCTGGCGGACCCCGGCCAGGAGATCCTGACGCCGCAGCCGTCCTATCCCCTGTTCGAATTCATCGCCAGCCTGTGCCGCGTGACCCTGAAGCCCTACCCGCTGGTGCGGTCCGCCGCAGGCTGGGAGATTGACATCGCCGGGCTGGCCGCGGCCATCACGCCCAACACCCGCGCCATCGTGCTGATTTCACCGCACAACCCCACCGGCCATGTCGCGAGCGCGGCCGAGGTCGAGGCGCTGACGCGGCTGGCGGGCCAGCATCGTTTGCCCATCATCGCCGACGAGGTCTTCTGCGAGTTCATCTTTGGCAGTCGCCGGCATCACCGGCCGGCCGCCAGCGCCGCGCCGCTGGTCTTTACCCTGAACGGCTTTTCTAAGATGCTGGCGCTGCCAGGCGTCAAGCTGGGCTGGATCGCGGTCAGCGGGGAAGCGGCGCTGGTCGGGACCGCGATGGCCGCCCTGGAAACCATCGCCGACACTTTCCTGGCGACGCATGAGTGGATCCAATGGGCCGCGG
This sequence comes from Anaerolineae bacterium, assembly GCA_041918575.1. Classification (GTDB taxonomy): domain Bacteria; phylum Chloroflexota; class Anaerolineae; order SSC4; family Amarolineaceae; genus Amarolinea. The sequence goes on from JAYRVL010000647.1 coordinate 2,152, forward strand.
CCGATCTGCTCACGCAGGGGCAGGCCTTCCTGGCCGACTACCGCCGGCAGATTGCCGAGCGGGCCGCCCTGGCCCATGAACTGTTGGCCGGCGCGGACCATTTCCAGTTCACACCCGCGGCCGGGGGATTCTACCTCACGCTCGATGTGAGCCGGTTGACCAGCAGCGATGAGCACCTGGCGCTCGATCTGCTCCTGGAAACGGGTATCCTGACTCATCCCGGCTGGTACTACGACCTGCCCACGCCGGGCCTCGTCCTCTCGTTTCTGTCCCAACCGGAGATTCTGCGCAGCCATCTGCCGCGGCTCATCGCGTACCTGGCCGGCCATTGAGGGGCCTCACACCAAGACACGAAGGGCACGAAGGCACGGAAATTATCTTTGTGCCTTTGTGTCTTGGTGTGAGTTGGGAGCGGAGTCTGGCCGGGCCGCGGCGGCCCACCAGAGGACGGCGAAGGCGAGCAGGCCCAGGATGCCCAGGGCCAGCAGCTTGGTGAGCCGCGAGTTGATAAAAATCGCCAGGCCGCCAAAGAGGGCGCAGAAGGCGTAGTAGGCAAGCACGATCTGGCGCTGGCTGAAGCCCAGGTCGAGCAGGCGGTGATGCAGGTGATCGCGTGAGGAATGATAGGGCGAGCGGCCGCTGCGCACGCGCCGCCAGATCAGCCAGGCGACATCGAGGATGGGCAGGCCGAGCACCAGCAGCACGGTGGCCACGCGCGCGCCGCCCATGATGCCGAGCGCGGCCAGGACGAAGCCCAGGAAGTAGGCGCCCGAACTGCCCATGATGACGCTGGACGGGTTGAAGTTGTAGGGCAGAAAGCCGAGCACCGCGCCCAGCAGGGCCAGCGGCAGCAGCGCCACGCTGGTCTGCGGCGGTTCGGCGCGCAGGAGCATGTGCCCGGCCACCACCAGGCAAAAGATGGCAGCCACGCCCGCGGCCAGGCCATCGAGGCCGTCCAACCAATTGACGGTGTTCATCATGCCGGCAAACCAGAAGAGGGTGAGCAGCCAGACGATGGGCCAGGCAAAGCCGTCCGCGCCGCCAAAGGGCTGATTGGTGAACGGGTTGTTGACATGCTTGATGAAGATCAGGCTGGCGATGCCGATCAGCCCGGCCACGACCTGCACCAGCGCCTGGGGCCAGGCCGGCAACTGCAGGCGATCATCGAGCAGGCCGAAGATGACCACGACGGCGCTGCCCACCAGCAGGCCAATGAGTCGCGTCGCTTCGTTCGGGTCGCGACTGGCCGGGAAGAAGGCGGGGAAAGCCAGCGTCAACAAAACGGTCAGGGTGAAGGCCAGGTAGAGCGCCACGCCGCCCAGGCGTGACAGCGTGCCGGTATGCACGCGGCGCGGGGCCGGCGCATCGGCCAGGCCCAGGCGCAATCCCCACTGCCGCGCCAGCGGCGTCAGCAGCAGGGATAATCCAAACGCCAGTAGAAAAACAACGACGAAGGACAAAGTGAAGAGCCTGGTGTCAAAAGCCTGGTATCAAAAAGCCTGGTGTCAAAAGCCTACGGTTGCAAACGGTTCAACATGCGCGGGAACGCGCCGGTCTCGCGCACATGATCCAGGCCGCAGATCCAGGCGACGGTGCGCTCGACGCCCAGGCCAAAGCCGCTGTGGGGTACGGAGCCGAACTGGCGCAGTTGGATGTACCAGTCGTAGGCGTCGGCCGGCAGCTTGTGCTTTTCGATGGCGGCCATCAGCTTGGCCGGATCGCTCATGCGCTCGCTGCCGCCGATGATCTCGCCGTAGCCCTCAGGCGCCAGCAGGTCAGCGCTGCGGCAGACCTCCGGCCGGTCCGGCTCCGGTTCCATGTAAAACGCCTTGACCTCGGTGGGGAAATGATGCACGAACACCGGCTTCTCGAACTGCATCGTCAGGTAGGTTTCGTGCGGCGCGCCGAAGTCGTCGCCCCAGGCCATGGCGGTCAGCGGCTCGTTGCTGGGCGGCACGGTGACGCCCTGCGCCGCGGCCGCGTTGATCATAGCCACGGCCTCATCGTAGTGCAGGCGCTCGAACGGCGCCGTCACCTTTTGCAGATGGCTGATGTCGCGTTCCAACACCTTTAGCTCGACGGCGCGCTCTGCCAGCACCGTCCGCACGATGTAGCTGACGAACTGTTCTTCGATCTCCAGCAGTTCTTCCAGCTTGCAGAAGGGAATCTCCGGCTCCACCATCCAGAACTCCTGCAGATGGCGCCGCGTCTTGCTCTTTTCCGCGCGAAAGGTAGGGCCGAAGCAGTAGACCGGGCCGAACGCGAAGATGTTGGCTTCGTTGTAGAGTTGGCCGGTTTGGGCCAGGAAGGCCGGCGTGCCGTGAAAGTCAATCTCGAAGAGGGTGGTCGTGCCCTCGCCGGCGGCCGGCGTCAGGATGGGCGTGTCCACCAGCATGAAGCCGTGGTTGTCCAGCCAGTCGCGGATGGCCTTGATGATGGTCGCGCGCACGCGCATGATGGCCCATTGGCGGCTGGAGCGCAGCCACAGATGGCGGTTGTCCATCAGGAATTCGACGCCGTGCTCCTTGGGGCTGATGGGGTAATCGGCCGCAATCTGCACCACCTCCAGGTCGGTCACATCCAGCTCGAAGCCGCCGGGGATGCCGGGCGCGCGTTCTTCGGCGCGCACCGCGCCGCTGACGATCAGCGAGGACTCCTGCGTCAGGCGCCGCGCCGCGTCGAACACGGCCTCGCTGACATTCTTCTTGAAGACCACCGCCTGGCAGATGCCGCTGCCGTCGCGCACCTGCAAGAACTGCAGGCGGCCCTTGTCGGTCTTGTTATACAGCCAGCCGCGCAGCGTGACGGCCGCGCCCACATGGTCTTTCAAGTTCTCGATACGAACGATGGACATAGCTCTCTCCTCGTCACGGCGCAGATGGCGCCGGTGAATGAACAGTGATGGGCCGTATCTTACCAGTTGGCCGCCAGGAAATCAAAGAATTGGCGAGCGGCTGGCGCTTTTGCCCAAGGCGCGGGCCAGCAGCGCGGCCAGTTCTTCCATGTCCACCGGCTTGAGCAGCCAGCCGGCCAGCCCGTACACGTGCAGCGCCTGCATTTCGTGCGTCAACGGATGGCCGCTCAAGACCACCAGCGGCAGGCGCAGGCCGCGGTCGCGCATCGCTTGCAGCAGGGCCTGCCCGCCCATCTCCGGCATCACCAGGTCGCTCATCACCAACGCAATCTCGCCTGCCCGCTGCGCCAAAACCTCCAGGGCCTCGCGACCGTTGGCCGCTTCCAGGACGCGGTAGTTGAGCAATTCCAGGGTATCCACCAATGCCATGCGCATTGGCTCGTTGTCCTCCACCACCAGGACGGTCTCCCCCTCGCCCTGGGTGGGGCTGGCCTGGGGCATAGGCGCAGCCACTACAACTGTCGCCAGCAGCGGCAGGTACAGGGCGAAGGCGGCGCCCTGCCCTACCTGCGACTGCACGATGATATGACCGTCGTGCTGCTTGACGATGCCGTAGACCTGCGCCAGCCCCAGGCCGGTACCCTTGCCCGGCTCTTTGGTGGTGAAGAAGGGGTCGAAGATGTGGGGGAGATGCTGGGCCGCGATGCCGGCGCCGGTGTCGGCCACGGCCAGGCAGAGCCATGCGCCGGCCGCCATGTCGGGCAACGGCGTGGGCTGGCCGCCGGCCAGGGCGAGAGTAGTGAAGGTGAAGCGAAGGCAGCCGCCGTGGGGCATGGCGTCGCGGGCGTTGAGCGCCAGGTTCATCAGCGCCTGCTGCAGGCGGGAGGGGTCGCCGTCAATGACATACTCGCTGCGGTCGTAGCGCAGTTCCAGGCGGATGTTCTCGGGCAGGGTGCGCTCCAGCAGCTTGATCAACTCCTTGACGAGGGGCAGCAGATCCAGGGCGATCTTCTCCAGCACCGAGCGGCGACTGAAATCCAGGATCTGGCGGATCAGGTTGGCGGCGTGTTGGGCCTGGTCATGAATAGTGTCCACCTGGCGCTTTTGGTGCTCCGCCAAGCCGGGCGCGCTGCGCAGCATCCCCGCGTAGAGGGTGATCGCCCCCATGATGTTGTTGAAGTCGTGGGCGATGCCGGCGGCCAACTGGCCGACGGTCGCCAGGCGCTCCTGGGCTTGCTGGTAACGCTGCTGCACGCGGACCTGGGTCACATCGTTGAGCAGCAGCACCCAGGTGTGGATGCCGGGCGTGTCGCTGGTGGGCCGGGCGATCACCTCGAAGGCGTGCGCGCCTGCCTGCACGGTGTGCCATTCTCCCGGCGCCGGCGCGGGGGTCAGGAGGGCGGCCAGGGGGCGGTCGCCCAGGTGCGTAATGACCTGCTCTGAGCCGGGTCGCAGCGCGTCGTCAGTTTTCTGATCGGCCAGTACGGCCAGATCATGCACCGCGACCGGGTTGGCGAGCAGCACCCGTCCCGCCTCGTCCAGCAGGAGCACCCCTTCGGGCAGCGTGTCCAGGATCGTCTGCATCGTATGGGCCTGTTCCTGGGCCTCCTGCAGCAGACTCATGCGGTGCAGGGTCGTACCGGTCATCTCGGCCAGCGATTCGAGCAGGCTGATTTGTTCTGCTGTGATCTGCCGGGGATGGGGCAGGGCCACGAACAGGACGCCGACGATGGTCGCGCCGGTGCGGATAGGAACGCAAGCCCCGCCCCAGCCGGGTGGGACTTGATCGCGACGCTGCGGCCGGACGATTGGGTCCTGGCCCAGGTCAGGGGAGAGGTAAACCTGGCCGGTGGAAAAGACGAAGC
>JAYRVL010000648.1:0-2292 GCA_041918575.1 Anaerolineae bacterium
ACATTGAAGCCGCTGCGAAAGGCCTGGAAGATAGCCGGGGCTGTGTCTTCGTTGATTTCCATCTTGGGCAGGCTGAGATGCGGCAGCCAGGCCGAGGGCATGTAGGCGATGTCGTTCAGCAGGTGATCGTAGAGAATCTCCGTGCGTAGTTGCTCGGTGTAGGGTAGGACGTTGCTCACCTTGAAGTAGCTGGCGCCCAAGCGCCGCGCCAGGCTCAGCACCGCGGGCAGATCTTCGATGTTGCGCTTCATGGCCACGAACGCGATGCCGATCTTGGGGTAGGGGTGATGGCCGCCTGGTCGAATCTGGCGCAGGTGGTTGATGTTTTCCAGCACGTGGGGAAGCTCGGCGCCCAGGCGCACATCCGCGTAACTCTCCGGCGTCGCGCCGTCAATCGAAATCCAGATCACATCGAGGCCAGCCTCGATCAGATCGCGTGCCTTCTTGTCGTTGAGCAGGGTGCCGTTGGTGATCAGTTCCACGGTGGCGCCGAGGGCCTTGGCGCGTGCCACCATCTCGGGAAGCTGCGGGTGAAAGAGCGGCTCGCCGATGCCACCGAAGAAGACGAGCGGCCGCGGTTCGACCGCACGGATGCCTTCGAGGATGCGGTCGAAGGTGGCCGGCTTCATACGACCGAGACGTTCGTCCCACGTGTTGCGCAGACAGGTGATGCAGTCCAGGTTGCAGTAGATGGTCGGTTCCACGTACAGACGCGCCAGGTGCGTCAACGGTCGGTGCAGGCGTATCTTGCCTTCATCGTCCTCCAGGCGCAGGCGGGCGCCCGGGGTCAGCCCGAAACGAGCCGCCGCCTCTGGCGGCAAGATCAGGCGCCCCTGCTCATCCACCTCGGCCCATTGCGTTGGCTTGCTTGTGACCATCCTTCACCTCTCACGCATAACCTGCGCGTCTACGGCAAGACGCGAGTATTATTTTCGCACCACACTGGATTGGACGCTATGACTTTTGTCACCTGGAACCGCAGGCTTGTTCCGGACGTTGACCAGCCAGGCCTTGACAATTGGAGGGCCTTTAGCTGGATGGTATAATCGCCTGGTATTGCCCCGGCGCCACTGCGCAGGCATCTGCCCGGCGGCGCAGGCATTCCTGGCAAGCGAGCAGGATCGCGGGGTCGTTCTGTCATTTTCCCCTGGGGCAGCAGAAGGGCTTGAACGTGCGCATTCTTATCACCGGCATCGCTGGCTTTGCTGGCAGCCACCTGGCCGCTTATCTCCTGCGCCATACCGCAGGCGAGGTGCATGGCATCGTCCATCGCCACGATTGGCGCATCCTGGACCTGCGCCAGCAGTTGACGCTGTGGCGCGGCGATCTGCGCAACCCGGTGTGGGTCAGTGAGGTGCTCCAACAGGTGCAACCCGATTTTCTGCTGCACTTGGCCGCCTGGTCCGACGTGGGCGGGTCTTGGGAACAGCCATGGACGACCTTCGAATTGAATGTGCAGACCCAGCTCAGCCTGCTGGAGGCGGTCAGAAAACAGACGCCGCGCTGTCGTTTCCTGGCGGTTGGCTCCAACGAAATCTACGGCAAGATTCGGCCGGAAGACCTGCCGATTGACGAAGAAACCCCCCTGCGGCCGCACAACCCGTATGGGGTGAGCAAAGCCGCGCAAGACCTGATGGCGCAGCAGTATTTCCTGAGCTACGGGCTGGACGTGGTGCGGGTGCGGCCCTTCAACCAGTTCGGCCCTGGTCAGAGCGATGATTTTGCCGCGCCGGCCTTTGCCCGCCAGATTGCGGAGATCGAGGCGGACCAACGCCCTCCGCTCGTGCGCGTGGGCAACCTGTCGGCGCAGCGCGACTTCACCGATGTGCGCGACATGGTGGCTGCGTACTGGCAGGCCGCGCTGAAAGGCCAGGCCGGCGCGGCGTACAACCTGGGCAGCGGCCAGCCGCGCAGCGTACAGTCCATCCTGGACTTCCTGCTGGCCGCGTCGGCCCGGCCGATTGCGGTGGAAACCGACCCCAGCCGCCTGCGACCGTCGGATGTGCCCGTTAGTTACTGCGATGTGCGGCGCTTTCAGGCGATCAGCGGCTGGCAGCCGGAGATCAGTGTGGAGACCAGCCTGACCGATCTGCTGAACGATTGGCGCCAGCGCGTGCGGCGGGGGTGAGGGAGAGCGGAGAGCGGAGAGCGGAGACCGGAGAGCGGAGAGCGGAGAGCGGAGACCGGAGACCGGAGACCGGAGAGCGGAGACCGGAGAGCGGAGAGCGGAGACCGGAGAGCGGAGAGCGGAGAGCGGAGAGCGGAGAGCGGAGAGCGGAGACCGGAGAGCGG
>JAYRVL010000649.1:0-3866 GCA_041918575.1 Anaerolineae bacterium
AGATCGCCCGCGCCGATGCGCTGGCCGATCATGACGGCGGCTGCGTTACCCAGTCCGATGAACGGCACCAGGGTCACGCCTTCGATCGAGCTTGCAATGTTGTACGCAGCGATGGACTCGGTGCTGATGCGGGCATAGATGGCCGCGTAAACGGTGATGCCGAGCGACCAGATGATCTCACCGATGATGACCGGCATTGAGGTGCGCATGAATTGGGCGAGTAGGGGCCGCGGGACGTTGGTCAGTTCGCGCAGTCGCGCCGCGGCCGGCAGATTATGCTGATAGACCAGGAACAGCAAGACCACACATTCGATGCCACGCGTCACGGCCAGGGCATAGGCTACGCCGTTGATCCCCAGAGCCGGAAAGCCGAGCAGACCAAAGACCAGGACGTAGCTGAGCGCGGTCTTGAGGCTCAAGGCAGTAATGGTGACAATCGTCGGCATACGTACGTGCCCGGTGCTGCGCAGGATCATGCTGAACATGGCGCTGATGCCGGTGGGGATGTAGCTGAGGCCGGCCAGGCGCAGGTAATTGCTGCCCAGCGCGATGACGGCCGGGTCGTTCGAGTAGAGGCGCAGTACAAAGGCCGGGGCCAACACAGCCGCCAGGGTGAAGACCATGCTGCCGCTCAAGGCCAGCAGCAGGGCCAGTCCGAGGATGCAACGCACATTACGCACATCCCCACGGCCCCAGAACTGAGCCGAGAAAATGGCCGCGCCGCTGCCCACCCCGAAAAAGTACAGATGGAGCAAAAAGAGGACCTGGCCGGCCAGTCCGACGGCTGCCACCTCTGTGGCGCCCAACTGGCCCACGATCAACACATCTACCGCGGTCAAGCCGCTCATCACCAATTGCTGCACAGCAATCGGTACGGCCAGTTGAATCAAGACAGGCCAGAAATCGCGATCATCGAACAACGCACGTTGATTCATTGTGTTCCCAATTTTCGTGCAAATTCGTGGCATTCGTGGCAAAAAAAATCCTCACAGCGGCAGCACGATACGAAAGAGGCTGCCGGTTCCGGGTTGACTGTCCATTTCCAGCCGGCCGCCGTGTCGTTCCACGATCAGCCGCGCAATGGGCAGGCCCAGTCCGAAGCCGGGCGTGGAGTGGCTGACGTCCTGCCGATAGAAGCGATCGAACACGCGCGACTGCATCTCCGGCAGGATGCCCGGACCGTTGTCTTGCACTTCGATCGTGACGCCGTCGGACAGGCAGGCTGCGCGCACTTCGATCCGGCCCCCGGCCGGCGTGAAGCGCACGGCATTGTCCAGCAGCTCGCGCAACGCCACATGCAGCCGATCGGCATCCACCCGCATCAGCGGCAGGTCAGGCGCGGTCTGCAAGCGCAACGTCAGGCGGTTCGCGGCCGCGCGTTCGGCCAGCACGGCCGCCGCATCGCGAACCAGCGCGTTCAAGTCGGTGGAGGCCAGCGTGAAGGCGGCGCGACTGTCGAGACGCACGATTTCAGCCAGCATGTCCACCAGGCGGGTGATGCTCATGATTTGCTGTTCGATCTGCGCCTGCTTTTGCTGACGCTTGACCGGATCGCTCAAACGCTCCAGCAGGTAGAGATTCGTGCGTAGGATCGTCAACGGCGTGCGAAACTCATGCGACGCGTTCTGCACGAAGGTGTTGAGCAGGGCGACCCGTTCACGCTCCAGCGCCAGCTCGAACGCTCGCTCTTCGGCCTGTTTGCGCTCGGTGATATCCTGAATCGTCCCGGTCATGGTGACCGGCCGGCCATCGCTGTCGAATTCGAGCCTGCCCAAGCCATGCACCCAGCGCACGACGCCATCGCAGCGCCGGATGATGCGATACACGCGATCGAAGCGGTTACCCTGACCGATTACGTAATGCACAAAATAGTCAATCATGGCTTGACGATCGTCAGGATGCACCAGGGTTTCCCACCCGGCCACGGAGCGATCGAAGGCGGCGTCAATACCAAAAATACGGTCAAGCTCTTCGGAGCTGGTCCACAGGCCAGAAGCGATGTTGATGATATAGCTGCCCAGGCTGGCAATGGCCTGCGATTCCTGCAACAACTGCTCGCTCTTGCGCACCTGGGTGTGCAGCCGGGCGCGGGCGATCGCCAGGCTGACATGCTCGCTCAGCGCGGTCATCAGTTCCAGGTCGGCCTGTGACAGGGTCGCATCGCCGGTGCTTTCGATATTCAGCACGCCGATGACCTGGCCTTCGATGAGCAAAGGCACGCACACCTCGGATGCGATGCCGGCGATGGCGCCCAGGAAGCTCGGATCCGTGCGGACGTCGGTGAGCAGACTCGGCTGCCGGGTGCGCACCACGCGTCCTGAAACGCCCTGCGTGATGGGGATCGTGGAGATAACAGTCGAGTACCCTACCTGGTGCTGTAAATGCAGCGCGTCTCCCTCTAGCAGATAAAGGCTCACCTGGGCATAGCCGAAGGTGCGTGCGATCGCTTCAACCACCTGGCGCAAGACCTGGGTCAGGTCCATCTCGTGGGCCAGGGCGCTGCGCACCTCATCGAGCAGATCGCGCTCGCGGCGGCGTCGCTCCGCTTCGGCGTAGAGCGTGCGAAAGCGCTGCTCACTGGCGCGCAGCGCCTCCTGCGCCTCTTTCTGCGCGGTGATGTCGCGCACCACCAGGGCCACCTTCCAATCGGGAAAGGCAATGGGCAGCGCGCTGGCTGCGGTCCAAACTACGTTACCGTTTGGCTGCACCAGGCCGGTTTCGACATCGAACACCGGTTGTTGGCTTTGCATCGCCAGCGTGCTGGCATACTCCCCAGGCAACATGGGCGTTCCATCGGGCCGCAGGTAGACCCAGCGCCGATGCACGGCAACCGGCAAATCCTCGTCCGGTACCCCCATGATGCGCTTCAGGGCCGGATTGGCGAAGACAACCCGGCGATCCGCATCCAAAATGGCGATCCCCATCGGGAGTAGATCGAAAAGCGCCTTAAGATTGCTTTCGCTTCTCTGTATAGAACTATCCATGGGACTATCCATCCAGCAAGGTTCGTATCCTGGCTGCCAAATCGGAGATGGCAAAAGGCTTGAGTAGCACGGGTATTTCCTCGGCATGGCGGCCCGCCCCATCGGTCTGGCGCAGGTTGCCTTCCGGTACGTGACCGGCCACGGGTACGTGACCGGCCACGGGTACGTGACCGGCCACGGGTACGTGACCGGCCACGGGTACGTACCCGGTCATGATGAGCGCCTTGAGCGCGGGCGCGCGGGCGCGCAGGCGCCGCAGCAGTTCCAGTCCACCCATTTCGGGCATCACCAGGTCGCTCAGCACCAGGTCAATCTGCGTTTCATGCGCCGAAAGCGCTGCGTCGAACAGGGCCAGCGCTTCGGCGCCGGTGGCCGCGGAGAGCACGCGGTAGCCAAGCTCAGTCAATGAATCAGCCACGGCCGTACGCGTGGCTGCGTTGTCTTCCACCAGGAGAATGGTCTGGCCGGCGCCCATGTCATTGACCAACTCCCCGATCGCCCGGTCGGGCGCGGCGGGCGTTATGAAGCGCGGAAGGTAGATGTCAAAGGTAGCGCCGGCGCCGGTCTGGCTGTTGACATGAATGGCGCCATCGTGCTGCTTGACGATGCCATAGACCTGCGCCAGGCCCAATCCAGTACCCTGACCCGGCGGCTTGGTGGTGAAGAACGGTTCGAACAGGTGGGGCAGGTGCTCCGGCGCAATGCCGGCGCCGTTGTCGCTCACCGTCAGGCGCACCCACGCGCCCGGGGCCAGGTCGGGCAGCGGCGGCGGCTGGCCCGGCGCCAGCGTCAGCGCCGTCAGGCTGAAGGCGAGATGACCGCCGTCGGGCATGGCGTCGCGGGCGTTGAGGGCCAGGTTCATCAGCACCTGCTGCAGTTGGG
>JAYRVL010000650.1:0-1867 GCA_041918575.1 Anaerolineae bacterium
GCCCACGCGCTCGTACCAGGACTATTTTACCTTCGTGGCCGCTGACTTCGTGCCCAAGCCGATCTATTTGGAGTTGAAAGGATTTGCGGAATTCTAAATTCATCGCTGTGCTGATTCTCGCGGGCATCGCCGCGGTGTTGATCTTGCGGCCGGCCGAGGATCGCTCCCTGCAGCGCATCCGCGACCTGGGGGTGCTGCGCGTGGGCGTTGATCCGAGTTTTCCGCCGTTCGAAAACCTGGACGCCCGCGGGCAGATCGTAGGTTTCGATGCGGACCTGGCGGCCAGCCTGGCCACGCGCTGGGGGGTGCGCGTGCAGTTCGAGTCCATCGGCTTCGATGGCCTGCTGGATGCCATTTGGGCCGGGCGGGTGGACGCGGTCATCTCTGCGCTGCCGCTCGATCCGGCCTACACCAGGGACATCGCCTACTCGCAGCCCTACTTCGAGGCCGGGCTGCGCCTGGTGACGGCCGGCGCGGCGCCCATTGGTTCGACGGCCGACCTGGCCGGACGTCGCCTGGCGGTTGAGCTGGGTTCGGAGGCGGACGCAGAGGCGCGGCGCCTGCGCCAGCGCGTGCCAGATTTGACTCTTGTGACTTTGGCCGCACCCGCTGAGGTTCTGCAGGCGCTCATGGACGGCGTCGCGGACGCAGCCGTGGTGGATGGAGTCACCGCGCGCCAGTTCGTGGGTCAACAGGCTACGGCGCGCATCGTTGGCCCGGCGCTCGTCAGCGCGCCTTACGTGATCGCGCTGCCGGTCAAGGCGCGGCGGCTGCTGGCCGAGGTCAACCAGGCGCTGAACGACCTGGCCGCGGACGGCGCCCTGGCCGGTTTGGAAGAAAAATGGTTCACAGAAGCGCCCCGCCCATGATTTTACGATAGAGGATGATGCCCATGCGTTTCGATATTTTCACCCTGTTTCCGGCCATGTTCGCAGGGCCGTTCGGCGATAGCATCATCGCCCGGGCGCTGGAAGCGGGCATTGTACAGGCGCAGATGCACAACATACGCGATTACGCCGAAGGCAAGCACCAGGTCACCGATGATTATCCGTATGGCGGCGGCGGCGGCATGGTGATGAAGCCGGAGCCGATCTTTCGAGCGGTGGAGGCGGCGCTGGGGATGGCGCCGGTCAGCGCGGGCGCAGCGCAGGCGGAGGTCTTGTCGGAAGGCGAGGATGAGCCGGTCATCGCCCCGGCCGCGCCCTGCCCCATCATCCTGCTGTCGCCGCAGGGCCGGCGCTTCAACCAACGTGTGGCGGCCGAACTGGCCGGCCATGAACGCCTGGCCCTGATCTGCGGCCGCTACGAGGGGGTGGATGAACGCGTGCGCCTGCACCTGGCGACCGATGAAATCTCGATTGGGGATTATGTCTTATCGGGCGGGGAGCTGGCCGCGATGGTGATCGTGGATGCAGTCACGCGGCTGCTGCCCGGCGCGCTCGGCTTCGAGGCGGCGCCGGCGCAGGATTCACATGCCACGGGCCTGCTGGAATATCCGCACTTTACCCGGCCGCCGTCATTTCGGGGTTTTGCTGTGCCGGAGATTCTGCTTTCGGGCCACCATGCCCGCGTGGCGCAGTGGCGTCGGCAGGAAAGCCTGCGCCGCACGCTGGCGCGCCGCCCAGACCTGCTGGCGCGCGCGGTGTTGAATAAGAAGGACTTGATTTTCCTGCGCACGCTGGGCTGGGAGAAACCATGACTACGCCGAACACAGCGCAACCTCGACGATGCGCACCTGCAGCAGGCGGGGCGCATCTCCCGGCCGCTGGCTGCGCAGGAGGTAAAAGGCGTCCGGCTGCGGGTTCTGGTAGGCCCACAAATCGTCACTGCCGACCACCGGGCGCAGCGGAAAATCGTCGGCCGCGCC
>JAYRVL010000651.1:0-4952 GCA_041918575.1 Anaerolineae bacterium
AGATCGGAGATCGGAGATCAGAGATCGGAGATCGGAGATCAGAGATCAGAGATCAGGAGGTGCGCTGTCGGGGCGGCGCACCTGTGAGTTGGACGGTTGTTAGAGCGATGCCAGCATGGGCAGCACGGCTTCGGTGGCCCAGGTGGCCCAGGTAATGAAGGGACCAGGGTAGATGCCGATGAGCAACGTCATGAAGGTGGTCACGGCGATGACTGCCTGTACGGGGCGCGAGACCTTGAACGGGGTTTGCTCTCCTTGCGGCTCGAAGAACATGTAGCGCACGATTTTCAAGTAGTAAAAGGCTGCAATGGCGGCGTTGACCAGGGCAACGGCCAACAGGGCGAATGCCTGCGTTTGCACCGCGGCGCCAAAGACGAAGAACTTGCCCATGAAGCCGCCGGTGGGCGGAATGCCGGCCAGCGAGAGCATGAAGATCAACATGGTGATCGCCAGGAGGGGTTGGCGGGTGATGAGGCCCGACCAGTCCTTGAGTTCCACACTGCCGGTGGCATCTTCGACCGCGGCCGCGGTGACGAAGGCGCCGACGTTGGTGAAGAGGTAGGCGAACAGGTAGATCAGCACGCCGTTGACGCCGTTGAAGGTTCTGCCTGGTTCGGAGGTGACGGTGACCAGGCCAATCAGGATGTAGCCGGCCTGGGCGATGCTGGAGTAGGCCAGCAGGCGTTTGATATTGGTCTGGCGCAGCGCAGCCAGGTTGCCCAGGCTCATCGTGGCCATGGCGATGCCGGCCAGGATGGCGACCCACTGGGTTTGCGCGGCGGGCAGGGCCACCAGGAGCACGCGCAGGAGCAGGGCAAAGCCGGTGGCTTTGGAGGCCGTGGAGAGGAAGGCCGTGACTGGGGTTGGCGCGCCATCGTAGGTGTCGGGCGCCCACTGATGGAAGGGCGCCAGGCTGGCCTTGAAACCAAAGCCGGTGATGACCAGGACGACGGCTGGTAGGCCGAGGGAGGCTGTCAGCCCCTTGACGTCCTTGAACGCGGCGGCGATTTCGGTCAGGTAAATGCTGCCGGTTGCGCCGTAAAGGAGAGACATGCCGTAGAGCATGACGCCAGAGGCAACCGCGCCGTAGAGGAAGTATTTGATGGCAGCTTCGCTCGAACGTGTGTCGTTGCGGATGAAACCGGCCAGCACATACGACGTGATGCTGAGAAATTCCATGCCCAGGTAGATCAGGACCAGGTTGTTGGCGCTGACGGCCACCGTCATGGCCAGGGTGGCAGCCAGCAGCATGGTGTAGAATTCGCCCAGGTGCTGACTGCGAGACTTCATGTAGTCGCCGGCAGCAGTGACCACCAGGATCATGACGATGATGACCAGGATCTTGAAGAAGACGGCGAAACCGTCTACGCTCATCATGGTCAACGCGGTGGCGTTCTGTCCAAGCAGGGCCAGGCTGGCGCCCAGGGCCAGTACGAGGCCGACGAGCGCAATCCCCTGCATGAGATTGGCGCGGCCGGCGTCGTCTCGCGCCAGGTCGAGCAGGAAGACGATCAGCCCGGCCAGGAAGATGATGAATTCAGGCGCCAGGAGCAGCAGTGGGTTCACGTTCAGCGCTCCTTTCGGCTAGATGAGCCGTTGCAAGAGTTCATTGGCGGCCAGATTGAAGAAATTGAGCAGCGGCGTGGGGAAGATGCCGAACAGCACCATGAACGCTACCAGCGGCCACATTGTCACCTTTTCGAAGGTCGCCATGTCGCTGGGGTCGTGCTCATCCTGGCCGGTGGTCAGGTTGGTCCAGTGGTCCACCTTATGGCTGTCGTAGTCGCCGAGGAACATGAACTGGATGATCTTCCAGAGGATGTAGGCGGCGGTGATGACGATGCCGAGGACGCCGACAGCGGCGTAGACCTTGACCAGGTCGAAGGCGCCGCGGAAGACCAGGAATTCGCTCCAGAAGCCGGCCAGGCCGGGCAGGCCGAGGGAGGCAAAGGCGGTGATGAGCATGATGCCGTAGTAGTAGGGCAAGCGGGCGCTGAGGCCGCCAAATTTCTTGAGTTCGCGGGTGTGCGCGCGCTCGTAGATGATGCCGACCAGGAAGAACAAGCCGCCGGTGATGATGCCGTGGTTGAACATCTGCAAGGCCGCGCCGTTGATGGCCATGGCCTGGCTGTTGATCACGGATTGCTCAGTGGCGCCAACCCCGAAGGCGGCTGCGCCGATGCCCAGCATGACGTAGCCCATGTGGCTGACCGAAGAGTAGGCGATCAGGCGTTTGAGGTCCCACTGCGCCATGCAGACGAAGGCGCCGTAGATGATGCTGATGACGCCCAGGGCGACGATGACCAATGACCAGGCCTTGAAGGCGTTGGGCAGCGTGGGCAGGACGATGCGCAGGAAGCCATAAGCGCCGAGTTTTAGCAGGACGCCGGCCAGGACGACCGAGCCGGCCGTGGGCGCGGCCGTGTGCGCGTCAGGCAGCCAGGTGTGGAAGGGGAAACTGGGCACTTTGATGGCGAAACCGAGGAAAAAGGCCCAGAAGGCCAGGCTGCCCAGGACCATGTCGTTGGCAAAGGGCTTGGCTTTGGCTGCTTCCACGATGTCGAAGGTGCCGGTGACGAAGTAGACGCCCAGGATCGCCAGCAGCATGGCTACCGAACCGACCAGGGTGTAGAGGAAGAATTTGATTGCGGCGTACTGCGGCCGGTCTTTGGGCTGACCCCAGATGGCGATGAGGAAGTACATCGGCACCAGGCCAATCTCCCAGAAGACGTAGAACAGCACGTAGTCGAGCGAAACGAAGACGCCGAACATGCCCATTTCTAGCAACAAGAAGAGCAGGAAGAACTCCTTGACGCGGCGTTTGATCGTGAAGCTGGAGTAGTACAGCCCCAGGGTGGTCAGCAGCGCGGTCAGGAAGATCAGCGGCACGCTGAGGCCATCTACGCCCATGTGATAGGTGGCGCCGAGCTGCGGAATCCAAGCATAGACCTCTTGGAATTGATAGCCGCCAATGGTTTGATCGTAGGCAAACCAGAGAAAGACCGCAAGGGCCAGCGGCGCCAGGCTAATCAAGATGGACCAGTTCTTGATTGTGCGCTCGTTTTCCTTGGGCAGAAACAGGATCACCAGCGCGCCCAAGAGCGGCATCAACGTGATGATGGTCAGAAGTGGAAAAGACATGTCAGCTTCCTCCGATTGAAAGGGGATAAGGTTCAGCACGCTCAGGCGTACAGGTAAAAGCCAAGCAATAGCATGACGGTCATGATTGCGAACAACAGGTAGTTTTGGCCCTGTCCGGTCTGGAGCTGGCGGGCAAGGCCCCCCAGGCGATCGGTCACGGCGCCGACGCCGTTCACGATGCCATCCACAATGGGTTCGTCGAAAAAGGCGCGCAGGCCGTCGGACAATTGGCGCCCCAGGCGTCCCACGCCGTTGACGATGGGGTCAATGATCCAGCGGTTGTCGAAGCGGAAGGCCATCTCCCCCAGCCAGACAGCGAAGGCGACGACGGTTCCCTGGTACAATTCGTCCATGTAATACTTGCGGTTGAGCACGGTCCAAACAGGGCCGAGCAGGCGCTTGATCGGGTCCATTTCGCCGGCCTTGAGCGGCCGCAGGCCGTACACCAGCCAGGCCAGGGTCAGACCGCCGAGCGCGGCGATGATGGAGACCATGAGCGGGAAGGTGTTGAATTCCGGGATGTGGATGGAGTGCGTCAGGGCCTCTTCCAGGCTGCCGATGACATGCTCGAACGGGTTCTTGAGCAGTTCGCCCAAGACGGGGAATTTTTCGGGGATGCCAACCCAGCCGCCGGCAATGGCGAAGACGGCGAGCAGCATCAGCGGCCAGGTCATCAGGTCGTTCATGCGCAGGCCGGTCTTGTCCAGTTTGGTGGGGAGGCTGGCGTGTGCGGCGGCTTCGGTGCGCGGCTGGCCGAAGAAGGTCAGGCAGATCTGGCGACCGGTGTAGAAGGCGGTGAGCAAGGCCGAGAGGGCCAGGGTCCAGAAGACCAGGGTGTTCAGCTCGAAGGCGTTGGCGAGGATTTCGTCTTTGCTCCAGAAGCCGGCCGTGATGATGGGGAAGCCGCTCAGGGCCAGGCCGCCAATGAGGAAGGTCCAACCGACGCGGGGAATGCGCTTCCACAGGCCGCCCATGTTGAGCATGTCCTGCGGATCGAAGGGCGGGCCGCCCGCGTGGGCGTCGTCGTGCTCATGGCTGTCATGGCCGTGGCTGTCGTGCGCCTTTGCATGTCCGCCGTGCGCCTCATGCGCATGATGTTCGCCATGCTCGACGGCGTGAATCACCGCGCCGGAGCCGAGGAACAAGAGCGCCTTGAAGAAGGCGTGAGTCAGGAGATGGAAGGTGGCGGCGACGTAAGCGCCAATGCCGAGTGCGGCGAACATGTAGCCGAGCTGGCTGATGGTGGAGTAGGCGAGCACCTTCTTGACGTCGTTCTGGGCCACGGCGATGGTGGCGGCAAAGATGGCCGTGAATGCGCCGATGGCGGCGACGAAGTTGAGCACCCAGGGCGCGCCTTCGGCCGCAGCATGGAAGAGGGGGAACATGCGGATGATGAGGTAGACGCCGGCCGAAACCATGGTGGCGGCATGGATCAACGCGCTGACCGGAGTGGGGCCTTCCATGGCGTCAGGCAGCCAGACGTGCAGCGGGAACTGTGAGCTTTTGCCCATAGCGCCCCAGAAGATGAGGAACGCGATGAGCGCGGCCCAGGAGATGCCCAGGCCAGGGACCAGTGTTTCTGCCAGGTGGGCGATGACCGGCGTGCGAAAAATTTCATCGAAATTGAGCGTGCCGGTGTGAACGAAGAGCAGCGCCATGCCGCTGAACATGATGGTGTCGCCGATGCGCGTGGTGAGGAAGGCCTTGAGACCGGCGCCCTTGGGTGTGATCTGTTTCGGGTTCCAGTATTTTTTCTCGAACCAGAAGGAGATCAAGAGGTAGGAGCACAACCCCATCAGTTCCCAGAAGAC
>JAYRVL010000652.1:0-3489 GCA_041918575.1 Anaerolineae bacterium
TCGAGGCCCTCACCGCCAAAATCCCCGCCGACAAGTTGGCCGCCGAACTCGGTTGCGGCGTCCCAACCCTGAACGACATCCTCGAGCAGCTCGTCCGCCCCGGCCGCGACCCGCGCGAGGAAACTCCCGCCCCCATCCTGCGCTCGGACGTGCTCAAGATGGATGATTTGGTCACCGGCATGAGCCTGAAAGGGACAGTCCGCAACGTGGTGGATTTTGGCGCGTTCGTGGACATTGGCGTCAAGCAGGATGGGCTGGTGCATGTCAGCGAGATGGGGCCACGCTACGTGCGCAACCCGCACGAGGTGGTCAAGGTCGGAGATGTAGTAGACGTGCGTGTGCTGAAGATCGAAAAGGAGCGCGGGCGCGTCAGCTTGACAATGAAGCGAGAAAACCATGAGTGAAGAAACCAAGAACCTGGTGCGGCAGCAGTTTGGGGCGTCGGCCGCGGGCTATGTCACCAGCAAAGTGCATGCGCAGGGCGCGAGTTTGGGCCGTTTGATCGAATTGGTGCAGCCGCAGCCGCACTGGGAAGTGCTGGATGTGGCAACCGGCGCGGGGCACACCGCGCTGGCGTTGGCGCCGTTCGTGCAGCGCGTGGTGGGCAGCGATTTGACGCCGCAGATGGTGAGTCAGGGCCGAACCTTAGCGGAGGCGCGCGGGGTTGGCAACGTCACCTTCGAGATGGGGGATGTGGAGAAACTCCCCTTCCGCCCCGGCAGCTTCGACCTGGTGACCTGCAGGGTGGCGCTGCACCATTTCCCGCAGCCGGAGCGCGCCCTGGCGGAGATGGTGCGCGTGTGCCGCCGCGATGGGTTGGTGGCGGTCATTGACAACATCGTCCCGGCCGATGTGAGCGTAGCCAGGGCGATCAACAGCTTCGAGAAGATGCGCGATCCCAGTCATGTGCGCGCCCTGACGCTGAACGAACTGGCGGACCTGTTTCGCGCCGCAGGACTGACCGTTACGCACACGGAGACGCTGCGCAAACCGATGGATTTCTACGACTGGCTGCGGCGCATGGCGGTGTCGGAGGCGATGAGCGCGTACCTGGAAGCCTGGCTGCTGGACCCGGAGCGCAGCATTCACGCTTTTTTCCAGCCGCTGCGCACAGAAGAGACGATCAGCATGACGCTGACCGAGGGCATCATCATCGGTCGGCGCTGAAAAGCACTGAGGCGGCCGGCAACGCCGGAAAACGCGCAAGAGGATGCTCCAAAAGGAACATCCTCTTGACCAGGAATGATCATACGGGAGTCTCTTGGTCCATCGGGGTCTACGGCATTCATGGTAGCGCCGAAAGATTACAATCCAAATAACAGGTAGTCGGTGATTACTACTTCTTCGCCTGGCCGGCCACCGCGGTGTCCTTGAGCACACGGGTGAAAAACCAGTAGACCAGCACCGCAATCAGGATGAAATCAATGGTGGCGCCCAGAAAATGGCCGATCTTGATGGCAATCGGGCCTAAGTTCCACACGGCGTCGCGCCAGGCGCCGCCCGGAATGAAAAAGGTGAGAATCGGCATGATAATGTCTTCGACGAGAGCCGACACCCAGGTGTTGAGCTTGCCGCCGATGATGACGGCAATGGCCAGACCGATGACGCCCCACTTGTTCATGAAATCAACGAAACCCTTCACTTATGCCTCCACAAACGTGTAGAATCTTACCGTGTCGCAACGACACACAGAGAGCATAATGAGTGCAGATAACAAATGAGATTACGGCAGATGAGATTACGGCAAATGAGATTACGGCAATGAGATTACGGCAAATGAGATTACGGCAAATGAGATTACGGTAAATGACATACGGTAAATGAGATCAAGACAAATGAGATCAAGACAAATGAGATCAAGACAAATGAGATACGACAAATGAGATCAAGACAAATGAGATCAAGACAATGGAAATGAGTCCATGGGAATCGGCGGTGGAGGAGGCGATTCGCAAGGCGCAGGCGGCCGGGGAGTTCGACAACCTGCCGAACCAGGGCAAGCCGCTCGATCTGACTCCCAATCCGTACGCGGGCGATCGCGAGCTGAGCTATCATATCCTCAGCCAGCAAGGCTTTGCGCCGGCCTGGATCGAAGAGGACAAGGATCTGCGGCAGGCGCAGGCCGAAGCATGCGACCGCGTGCGGCAGGCCTGGGAGCGCTTTCAGCAGCGCATGCAGGCGGCGCTGCAGCAGACCGGCGATCGCCGCGGCCAGGCGGCAGAGGCGGCGCAGGCCAGTTGGCGCGACGCGCGGCAACGTTTCGCCGCGGCCGTGGCGGACCTCAACGAACGCATTCGGCTCTTCAACCTGAAGACGCCGCTGGTAGACAAGCAGCGTTCTCCGCTGGTGGCCGAGGAGATGCTGGCCTCATTGGGCATCCGCGACGATGGCCCGCCCGCGGAGGGGTCGCCGGCTGCGGAACCAACGTCGGCCGGCCAGGAGACCGAGCGCGGGCGCCTGCAGGATGCTCTCTATCGCCTGATCCAGGGCCGCGAGAAGATGCCCCTCAGCCCCGGCTGGCACAACGCCCGACGCAAGGCCATTTTCCGCTACGTGGACCGATTGAGGGAGATGTGGAGAAAGCAATGAGGAGAAAGCCATGAAGTTTCCGTATGGTATCAGTGATTTCGTGAAGGTGATGAGCGAAGGCTATTTCTATGTGGATCGCACCGACTGCATCCCGCTGCTGGAAGACTTGGGCGACCAGCTTCTCTTCCTGCGCCCGCGGCGCTTCGGCAAGTCGTTGCTGCTTTCCATGCTGGCGAACTACTACGACGTGGCCAGGGCCGATCAGTTCGAGCTGTTGTTCGGTCGCCTGGCGATCGGCCGCGGCCCCACCCCGCTGCACAATCAGTATTTCGTCATGCGCTGGGACTTTTCGCTGGTAGCCGCGTACGGCGGCGCTGGCGAGATCGTCCGGTCGCTGCACGATCACGTAAACGAACGCATTCGTGATTTTGCTGTTTACTACCAGTCCTGGCTAACCCAAGCCATCGAAATCTATCCAGACAATGCGGTGGCATCTTTCGCGTCGGCGCTGACAGCCATGCGCGGCACGCCGTACAAGCTCTACCTGTTGATTGACGAGTACGACAACTTCGCCAATGAACTGGCCATGGGCGGCCAGCCGGCTGGCAAGGCACGCTACGACGCACTGCTGCGCGGAGAAGGCACGCTCAAAACCCTCTTCAAGGCGG
The DNA here is from genome assembly GCA_041918575.1 of Anaerolineae bacterium. GTDB lineage: Bacteria > Chloroflexota > Anaerolineae > SSC4 > Amarolineaceae > Amarolinea. Next base: position 3,198 of record JAYRVL010000652.1, read on the forward strand.
TCAAGGGCGGGGCCAGCGGCTTTGGCGTGGACCGCGTCTTCATCACCGGCGTCTCACCCGTGGTTCTGAGCGATCTCACCAGCGGTTACAACGTCTCGGAGACGATTACCCTGCAGCCGGAGTTCAACGACCTGTGCGGCTTTCGTGAGGATGAAATCGCCGCCACCTTGCGTCAGATCACAGCGACCTGCGGCTGGGCCGCGGCGCAGGCGGATGAGGCCCTGGAGATGGTGCGCACCTTCTACAACGGCTATCGCTTCACTACGAACATGGCGGCCGAGCGCATCTACAA
>JAYRVL010000653.1:0-2395 GCA_041918575.1 Anaerolineae bacterium
CGCGCGAGATGGTGTTCAGCACGCCCCACGGGGAATAGAGCTTTTCGTCCAGGTTCATTTCTTTGAGCACCTGCCGCGCCAACGCCAGTTGATCGGCGCTGTCGTAGATGACAAAGTTCGCAGAGTAGGTGAGGTGCTCCGCCTCGCGGCGCAGCAAGGAAGCGCACAAGGAGTGAAAGGTGCCGATGGGCAGGCCGCGCAAATCCGCGCCCAGCAGGCGCTCGGTGCGCTCGCGCATCTCACGCGCGGCCTTGTTGGTGAACGTCACCGCCATGATCTGCCAGGCCGCGGCCAGGCGTTCCTGCACCAGGTGCGCGATGCGGTGCGTCAGCACCCGCGTCTTGCCCGATCCTGGCCCGGCCAGGACCAGCACGGGACCGGCCGTGGTGGTCACGGCCGTGCGCTGCTCAGGATTCAATCCGGTCAAAATGTCCATCGTGTGTCCAGGTTACAAAAAATGTTGGCGCCCATGGCGCGGCCGCGGTGTGACAGCAGACGCCGCGCCAGCCCTGGCAGGCCAGCGGTACGGCGCCGGGCGCAGGCACGCCCAGCGCCGTCAACACCCGCGCCACATGGCCGAGGGGGAAGCCCATCACCCCACTGTAGCAGCCCTCCAGCCGCGCGGCCGGGGCAAAGATGGGATGTTGAATCGCATAGGCGCCGGCCTTGTCCAGCGGATCGCCGCTGGCAACATACGCGGCCAGTTCATCTTCGCTGTAATGGCGCATCCACACCGTGCTGGCGCTGACCAGGGTAATCTCACGCGGCGTCGCCGGATCGAGTCCGGTGACCGCGGTGATGACCTGGTGATCGGCGTCGCGCAGGATGGTGAGCATGCGAACGGCGTCGGCGGCATCGGCCGGCTTGCCCAACAGCACGCCGCGCTGCGCCACCACGGTGTCAGAGGCCAGGATGAGGGCCTGCGGAAAACGTGCGGCCAATGTCCACGCCTTGGCCTGGCTGAGCCGCCGCGCCAACGCCTCTGGTTCTTCGCCCGGCCGGGCATCTTCGTTGACATCCGCAGCCCACGCCTCGAAGGTGACGCCCAACCGCGCCAACAGTTCACGCCGGCGCGGCGAAGATGAAGCCAGAACAAGGATAGGTTGCGCGGCATGGCTGGTCATGGGCCGTGATTGTAACAGGGGTAGGGCCAACCGTCAAACAGCAGGAATTCCAATAAGGTCGTTGATGGCGTACCGGACTGGATGCTTTAGCCGGTTTCTGAGTTCTCGGGGCCATGGTTCAGAGCGACTGAGGCCTCGCTTCCGGCTGCATTTGGAATTCCTGGCCCGCGTCGCGGTCAGTTTGCATTGTCAAGGTATCTGTGGTAGAATCTAGCATGTAATCGTACCACTACATATTGTAGTCGGATTATGTCGTCATACTATATCTAGTACCCGTGCGGTTCATTAGCCCGTTGGTTCGTGCCTGACCTCTGACCTCGATGGATTACCTCGATTCAGGCGCATCGGTTTTCAGCAACCGCTGGTTGCATCATGGTTGACGTGGAAACATAGGTGATTATGTTCTGTCCGCATTGCAAGAGCGCCGATCATCGCGTCGTAGACACGCGGGGCGCCGGAGATGGAATCCGGCGGCGGCGCGAATGTCATCAGTGCGGGGGTCGTTTTACCACGTATGAGCAGGTGGCCGCCAGTTTGATGGTGGTCAAAAGCGATGGACGGCGTGAGCCGTATGACCGGCAGAAGCTGTTGGCCGGCATTCGCATCGCCTGCGCCAAGCGCCCGATCGCCATGGCCGACATGGAGCGCCTGGTGGAGCGGGTGGAAGAGCAGTTGTACAACATGGGCCGCACGGAGGTCTTCAGCGATGCCATCGGTGAAGCGGTCCTGCAGGGCTTGAAAGAACTTGACCTGGTGGCCTACATCCGTTTTGCCACCGTCTACCTGGAGCTGCAGGATCTGTACGCGGTGCGCAACGAGATTGACAAGCTGCTGCCGTCGGGCAGTGTACCACGCTAGGCGGGTTGACGCCGCCAGGCCGGTCGAACCATGAGTGAGATTCGATTTGCACTCAGCAGCGGCGACCGTTTCAACAGCGTTGCCTTCGACCGCCTGGTGGGCAGCCTGGCGCAGCGGGCGCCCGAACCGGAACACTTGCTGATCATTGACCTGGCCAGCGCCCGTTTTTTCGATCCCTACGGCATGGTCTGTTTGGTCATGCTGGCCCGTTCGCTGCAGCGCCGCCAACACCAGGTGGCGTTCGTCTTGCCCAATGACAGCGATGCGCTCCAATTCGGCCACAGCATGGGGTTTTTCGATCAGTTGGCGCTGTACAGCAGCCTGCGCAATACCGGCCGCACGCGAGCGACCCTGTCGGTGGGGACGCACGGTCTGGGGTTGACTCCGATTGTTGCCGGCGCCGACGTGACGGC
>JAYRVL010000654.1:0-1718 GCA_041918575.1 Anaerolineae bacterium
ATCTCTAATCTCTCCCCAAAGACCGGAGATCATCCGCCTTCCACATACCCGATCTCTGATCTCTAATCTCTCCCCCCACCACAGGAGCATCTCTTGACAGCCATCATTGATTCAACCGCCACGCTCGGCCCGGATGTGAAGCTGGGCGAATATGTGGTGATCGAAGCGGACGTCAGCCTGGGCGCGGGCGTGACCCTGGGGCATCACGTGGTCGTTCATGCGGGCACGCGCATCGGCGACGGGACCTGGGTGGGCGACCACGCGGTGTTGGGGCGAGCGCCGCGGCCCGCGCCCACCAGCGCCGTCAAAACCCCGCCCGACCTGCCGCCCCTGCAGATCGGCGCAGACTGCATCATCGGCGCGGGCGCGGTGGTCTACAACGGAACGACGATCGGCCAGAAAACCATGATCGGCGATCATGCCTTCGTGCGCGACCGCTGCCAGATCGGCAGTTTCGTCATCGTCGGCAGCCATGTCACCATCGAGAACGAGGTGACCATCGGCGACTACACCAAACTGCAGACCGGCGTCTATCTCTGTGCCTGGGTGACGATCGAAGATCACTGTTTCATTGCGCCCTGCGTCGTCACCACCAACGACAACTACATGGGCCGCACCGATAAGCGCTTCCAGGAACGGGGCGGCTGCACCATCCGCCGCGGCGCGCGCATCGGCGCCAACGTCACCCTGCTGCCCAACGTCGAAGTGGGCGCAGAAGCCTTCGTCGCGGCCGGCTCCATCGTCACGCGGCGCGTCCCGCCTGCCACCGTAGTCATGGGATCGCCCGCCAAATACGTGCGCGACGTCAGCGCCGACGAGTTCGCGGAGTAAGCCGGCGTCCTGTAAATCCTGCCTTATTTGGACAGGCGTAGTTTGGAGTTTTCCAGGAGGTGCATATGACAACGACAACCAAACCGGGTCCGCTCAAACAGTTTCTCGACGCAGACCGGTTCGGCGTGCGCCTGGAAATCATGGGCGGACTCCCCATCTGGGAGGCGCACCCGGTCCTGAAGCACCAGCGCGCAGTGGATCGCATCCGAGCGACCATCGAAGCACGCAATCCGGGTTGGGCGGCGCCTGACGGCTGCGGCTGTGTGCATTTGGCCGACGTCTACGTCAGCTTCCCCGACGGTTCATTGAAACGCCCTGACATTTCGATTTTCTGTCGCGAGCCGGAAGAAGAGGAAGAAGCGATCACGCTCATTCCGGAAGCCGTGATCGAGGTGGTCAGCCGGGGCTACGAAGCCAAAGACCTGGAGTTGGCGCCGCATTTTTACCTGGCGCAGGGGGTCAAGGACGTGGTGGTGTTCGACCCGTATTCCCTATTGGTGTTGCACGTGCGTCGCAACCGGGTGACGCGCACGATTTCCCCGGCGCCGATCGTGCTGGAGTGCGGCTGCCAATGCGTTGTTTAGCAGGTCAGATGCATTGAAAATCGTCACCATCGTCGGCGCGCGGCCGCAGTTCATCAAGGCCGCGCCGGTCAGCCAGGCCCTGGCCGGCCAGCATCAGCAAATCCTCATTCACACCGGTCAGCACTACGACCGCGAGATGTCCGACCTTTTCTTCGACGAACTGCACATCCCGCGGCCCGACTACGAACTGGGCATCGGCTCTGGCCCGCACGGCCGCCAAACCGGCCAGATGCTGCAGCGCATCGAAGTGGCGCTGCTGGCCGAAAAACCGGCCTGGGTGCTCGTCTACGGCGACACCAACTC
>JAYRVL010000655.1:0-2848 GCA_041918575.1 Anaerolineae bacterium
ATGCCCCGCGCAGCCGGCCCTTTCCGCTGCCACCCTTCCCGTACAACTGCGCCAGCCAGGCCATCAAGGCCGGGGCCGAGCGCCTGGGGCTGCACATGGTTCATTCACCGACGGCGCTGCCCAGCCAGCCCTGGAACGGCCGGCCGGCCTCCATTCAATGCGGGACGTGTCGCCTGGGCTGTAAAATTGCCGCCAAAGGCAGCATTGATGTGACCTATGTGCGCAAGGCCGAGGCGACCGGCCGCGTGGACATTCGGCCGCAGTGCATGGCGCGGGAGATCACCGTGAACGCGGCGGGCAAGGCGCGCAGCGTCATCTACTTCGACGCCAATCGGCAGGAACAGGAGATCGCGGCGCGCGCCATCGTCGTGGCCGGCAACGCCGTGGAAACCCCGCGGCTGCTGCTGCTGAGCCAATCGCCGGCCTTTCCCAACGGCCTGGCGAACTCCAGCGGCCTGGTGGGCAAGTACTTCACCGAGCACCTGGCCGTTTTCACCTACGCCCGCTTCGAGCAACGGCTGGACGCCTGGCGCGGCATTCCGGCGGGCGGCATGATTCAGGACTTCTACGAAACCGATCCGGCCAACAGCTTTGCGCGCGGCTTCACGGTGGAGATCAACAACGGCTGGCAGTGGCCGCTCAGCGTGGCGCAGCGCGCGCCCGGTTGGGGCGCGGACCACAAGCAGCGCGTCAAGGAGTTGTTCAGCCACATGGTCGGCCTGGCCTCGGTGGGCGATCAACTGCCCGATCTGCGCAACACGGTCAGCCTGGATCCAGAGGTCAAGGACCTGTACGGTCTGCCTGTGCCGCGCATCGTCAACGAGCCGCGGCCCAACGACCAGGAGATGCTGAAGGCCATCCGCCGGCGCTTCGACGAGATCTTGCAGGCGGCCGGCGCGATTGAGATCTGGGAGTCTGAGTATCGCCCGGGCGGGTCGTCGCACTACCTGGGTACCTGCCGCATGGGCAACGATCCACGCACGTCGGTGGTGGATGCCTGGTGCCGCGCGCATGATGTGCCCAACCTGTTCATCGGTGACAGCAGCCCCTTCGTCACCGGCGCGGGCGTCAACCCCGCGCTGACCATCTCCGCGCTGGCGACGCGCACGGCCGAAGGCATCATCGCCGCGTTCAAGCGCGGGGAACTATGAACATGCGGACCGCCGCACTCGTTCGGCGTCTCCAGTCCCGGACTGCCGAACTTGTTCGGCGCACTCTCCAACCCATCCAATCGCCGCGTTTCCCATCCCTGGCCGGCGGCGGCATCCTCCTGCTCGCCCTGCTCTTGCGCCTGGTCGGTCTGACTTGGGGCTTTCCGCACAGCTTCAATGTAGATGAGTCGCACGTGGTTTACCTGGCCAGCCAGTTAGCGCAGCGCTTCAGCCAGACCGGCTCGCTCGACCCGCAGGCCTCGTCCTACGGCGCGCTGCCCCTCTACCTGCTGGCGCTCAGCACCGCGCTGGCCGATGGGGCGCTGACCTGGCTCAAGACCCTGGTTGCCCTGCCGTTCGATTCCGCGCCCATGCTCTACGTGGGTCGCCTGCTGGCGGTCGCGGCCAGCACGGCGACGGTGGGTCTGACGATGGCGCTGGCGTCGGCGTTGGGGCACGAGGGCACGGCCCGCATGCCCCGACAACAACGCGCCGTGCTATGGAGCGGCTTACTGCTGGCCATCAGCCTGCTGCCGGTGCGTGAGGCGCATTTCGGCACGGTGGATTCGCTGCTGGTGCTGCTGATGATGCTGGCCTTGCTGGCGGCCGCGCGCCTGGCGCGATCCGGCGCCTGGCGCGACTATGTGCTGACCGGCGCCGCGGTCGCGCTCGCCATGTCGGTCAAAATTGGCGCCGGGCTGCTGGTGGTCCCTGTGCTGGTCGCGCACCTGGCGCACATCCGAAGGGGTACGAGGGCCGTGACCTCATACCCCTACATGATGTACATGATGGTGTGCGGGCTGGTGGTTGTTGTCCTGTGGCTGGCGTTGAACCCTTACGCGCTGCTCGATCCCGCCGCCTATTTCGACCTGGACCGCAATGACAGCGTGCGCACGCAGAGCCTGGTGGTGGCCGGCAGCCTGCGCGTGCTCTACACGGCGCAGTTCGAGGGAACCACGCCCTTCCTCTACGCGGTGACGAACTGGCTGCGCTACGGCTTGGGCCTGCCGCTCACCGGCTTGAGCCTGGCCGGAGTGGGCTACAGCTTCTGGCGACTCTGGCAGGCGCGGCGCGCAATCTTCAGCGCCGGGGCCGCGTCGGAGTCTGCTGCTCCGAGTTCAGGCGGCAGTCAAGTGCCCCCTGACCCCCAAGTATGGGGGAACTGGTTTGCCGACGCCTTCTTGCTGGCCTGGCTGCTGGCCTATTTCGTCGTGGCCGGCGGCGCGTACGCCAAATTCATCCGCTACGCGCTGCCGCTGATCCCGCCGCTGTGCATCCTGGCCGGTCGCCTGCTGGCCGACCTGTGGGATGGCCCGCGGCGCTGGCGGCTGGGGCTGCGTTTGTTCGTGCTGCTGATCGTGGCCGCGGGGCTGCTGCACACCCTGGCCTACTTGCAGATCTATCGCCAGCCCGATGTGCGCCTGCAGGCCGCGGACTGGATTCGCAAGCAGATACCGGCCGGCGCGTCTATTTTGGTGGAAAAGGATGAGGGACTGCTGTTGCACAGGGCCGCCGCTGAGTACGGCCTGGAGGGTTACGAGTGGCGCATTTGGAATCCATACGAGGTGGCCGGCGTGAGCAGCGTGCGCTACCAGGCGCCGGAAGTCTCGGCCGAACAAACCGAGACCTATTTACAGAATCTGTTGACCACCGATTATGTCATTGCAGGCAGTAGCTGGGCCGAACGCTTCACGGCC
>JAYRVL010000656.1:0-6601 GCA_041918575.1 Anaerolineae bacterium
CTTAGCTTGATGCGTATGGGCCTGACGGTTTCGATCCCCAGGCTTTCCAGGACTTCATGGCCGCCAACCCTGATGTGGCGCCGGCCGAAGCGCATGCGCAATGCCTGGCCGCCAGGCAAAACCTGACCCCTGCCGAGTCAACCGCTAAGTAACAGCGCACTCACCCCTGTGTCCTGCTGGCGCAGGCATGAAACCGGGTTTCACCACCATCGCCGCCGAACCGGATTGCGGTTCGGGCAGGCCGCCGCGGTGTTGAAACCCGGTTCGTGTTTGTAATCCACTCCCCTGCTGTGCTATACTGCAAAGCGGGAATGGACTTCACTTTTCCGCTTAAAGAAACAGGCGCAACTCGTGCCCGCTTGCAGTCAACCATGGGCGCGCTGCCAGACCGCTCGACCAACTCATGCAAACGATTGTCATCATCGAAGACGAACGTGACATTGCCCATGTCCTGCGCAGCTATCTGACCCAGGCCGGTTTTCGCGCCCTGGTTGCGCACGATGGCCGCCTGGGACTTGACCTGACGCGGCGGGAGAAACCCGCGCTGGTCATTCTTGACCTGATGTTGCCGGGTCTGGATGGCCTGGATATCTGCCGCGCCTTGCGTCGTGACCCTGATCCTGCCATCAGCGAGACCGCCATTTTGATCCTGACCGCGCGCGTCGAAGAAACGGACCGCCTGATTGGCCTGGAATTGGGCGCCGATGATTACGTCAGCAAGCCCTTCAGCCCGCGTGAAGTCGTCGCTCGTGTGCGCACGATTCTGCGTCGCACCCAGCCCCGGCCAGACGCCGCGCCGGCTCGCCCCCTGGTCATCGGCGACGTGCGCCTGGATCCCACCCGCCGTGACGTGAGCGTGTCCGGCGCCGTCGTCGAATTGACCCCCACTGAATTCGATCTGCTCTACCTGCTGATGAATGATGCCGGGCGACCCTTCACACGCATGGAGTTGCTGGAGAAACTGCAAGGGGACGCGTACGAGGGCTACGAGCGCACGATTGACGTACACGTCAAGAACCTGCGCCGTAAATTGGGCGACGCCAGCCGCAATCCCCGTTTTCTATTGACTGTACTCAACTACGGTTATAAATTTGCCGATCGCTGACGGTTTAGCGCCTTCCGCATGGGGTCAATTCTGACAATGCATTCACTGGCAACCAAACTCCTGCTGACCTTCATGGCCGTGATCGTCCTCAGCCTGACCGCAGTGACCATCACTGCCAACCGGGTAACGCAGCGCGAGTTCGAACACCTGCTTTTTCGCGGGCAAATGGTCACGCCGGCCGAGATTCAGACCCTCCTCAGCAGTCACTACCAACACATCGGCTCCTGGGACGGTGTACAAGCCCTGGTCATCGCCGAAGGCAGCAACGCGGCGGGGGGACACATGGGCCTGATGGGCAACTCACGCGTGCGGGTCGTGGACAGCGCCAGCGGCCTCATCGTGGGCGACAGCCTGGGGGAAACGATCGGCCAATCGCCGGCCCTGGGCGCCTTACGCTTGGGTCTGCCGTTGCAAGTGGATGGTCGCGTCGTCGGTACGTTGCTCATCGAGGGGGTGATGTCCATGCCGATGCCGGGCACACCCGATGCCAACGTGGTGAGTCGGGTCAGGCAAGGCGTGCTCGTCGCAGCCCTGTTCGCGGGGCTGGCGGCGCTCTTACTCAGCCTGCTCTTCGTGCGCCAAATCACCCGGCCGCTCGATCAATTGGCTGCCGCCTCTCAATCTGTGGCCCAGGGCGACCTCGGCGCCCGCGTGCCCGTGCATGGTGACGATGAGCTGGCGCAAGTCGGAGCCGCATTCAATCGTATGGCCGAAAGCCTGCAAACCCAGGAAACCCTGCGCCGCAACCTGGTGAGCGATGTCGCGCATGAGTTACGCACCCCGTTGAGCGTCATTCAGGGCCAGGTGGAAGCGCTGCAAGATAGCGTCTTTCCCCTCACCCTCGCCGCCCTGACGCCCATCGAAACCAACACGCACCTGCTGACTCGCCTGGTAGAAGACCTGCATACCCTGGCCAGCGCTGAAGCCGGTCAACTGCCGCTCGATCGGCAGCCGCTGGCCCTCGAGGAACTGGCCGTTGACGTCGTTGGCGGTCTGCAAGCGCAGGCTGCCGCCGCAGGTATCGTGCTGCGCATGGATGTCGCGCCGGCGCTGCCGCTCATCGCCGGCGACGCCCAGCGCTTGCGCCAGGTCATTCTCAACTTGCTCAGCAACGCCCTGCGCCACACGCCGGCCGGCGGCGCCATCACCGTGCGCGTGCGTCCCGTGGCTGCGCCAACCGCCGCGGTCATGCTTTCGGTCGTGGACAGCGGCCCTGGCATCGCAGCCGAAGATTTGCCCCACCTGTTCGAACGTTTCTACCGCAGCGACCACTCCCGCAGCCGGGACAGCGGCGGCAGTGGGCTGGGCCTGACCATTGCCCGCCATCTGGCCCGGGGTCATGGCGGCGAGCTGGTGGCCGAAAGCCCGCTGAGCGCCGTCGGCGGCGCCGCGTTTCATCTGACCATTCCGCTTGCCCATTAGGGAGGTTGCCGACCACAATGCACGAAATGACCATTGCCGAGATGCAAGCGCGCCTGGCGACGGGCGCGCTCACCAGCAGCGGCCTGGTGGAGATGTACCTGGCGCGCATCGCGGCCATTGACCGCCAGGGGTCGACGCTGAACGCGGTGATCGAGATCAACCCAGACGCCCTGGCGATCGCGGCCGCGCTGGACGATGAGCGCAGGCAAAGCGGCGCCCGCGGCCCGCTGCACGGCATCCCCATCCTGCTCAAGGACAACATTGACACAGGCGATCAGATGCAAACCACGGCCGGCTCCCTGGCGCTGGTCGGCCCGCCCGCGCCGACCGACGCCTTCCTCGTCAGTCAACTGCGCCAGGCCGGCGCGGTCATCCAGGGCAAGACCAAACTGAGCGAATGGGCCAATTTTCGCTCGTCTCATTCGGTCAGCGGCTGGAGCAGTCGCGGCGGTCAGACGCGCAACCCTTACGCGCTCGATCGCAACCCGTCCGGCTCCAGTTCCGGCTCGGCCGTGGCGGCGACGGCCAACCTGTGCGCGGCGGCCGTGGGCACCGAAACAGACGGCTCGATCACCTCGCCCGCGTCGGTCAACGGCGTGGTAGGCATCAAACCCACGGTCGGGTTGATCAGCCGTCGCGGCATCATCCCCATCGCGCACAGTCAGGACACGGCCGGCCCCCTGGCGCGCTGCGTGGCCGACGCGGCCATCCTGTTGGGCTGCCTGACCGCCCCCGATCCTGAAGACCCCGCCACGCTCGACCGCGGCGGCCCGGTCTACCAGGACTACACACCGTTTCTGGACCGCGGCGGTCTGGCCGGCGCGCGCATCGGCGTGGCGCGCAACTTCTTCGGCTTCAACGAACGGGTGGATGACCTGCTGGAGACCTGCCTGGAGGCGCTGCGGCGTGAGGGCGCGCAGGTGGTGGACCCCGCGCCGGTGTTGACGGCCGGCCAGTTCGAGGAGAGCGAGGCGCTGGTGCTCCTGTTCGAGTTCAAGGCCGATCTGAACGCCTACCTGGCGCAGCGCGGCCCGGCGTCGCCTGTGCATTCGCTGGCCGAGGTCATCGAGTTCAACGAACGTCACGCGGCGCGGACCATGCCCTTCTTCGGGCAGGATTTGATGCACAGAGCGCAGGCGCAAGGGTCGCTGACGGAAACCGCGTACCGGCAGGCCCTGGCGATCAATCAGCGATTGGCGCGCGAGGAGGGCATTGATGCCACCCTGCGCACGCACCGCCTGGATGCCATCGTGGCCGCCACCTGCACGCTGGCCTGGCTTACCGACCCGATCAACGGCGATCATTACCAGGGCAGTTGCACCTCGCCGGCCGCCGTGGCCGGCTATCCACACATCACCGTGCCGGCCGGGCTGATCAGCGGCCTGCCCATTGGCCTTTCGTTCTTCGGCGCCGCGTACCAGGAAGCAACCCTGATCCGCCTGGCTTACGCCTTCGAACAGGCGACGCTGGCGCGGAGGAGGCCGGAGATTGGAGATTAGAGAACTCATGATCATGGGGCGCGGCGATTTCATTCCTGTGGATTCATGGGCGCTGAAGGTGGTGTCGAAGGAATGGTACAACGGCCAACCCATCGGCCGGCCCCAAGTGGAAGCGGCCTTCGCAGCCTGGGGCGAGTGGAAAGGCCTGGCGTACTGGTTCTGGAATTACGCCTGATTGGTGTACAACCTTGCGAGCCTGGAGGTCCGGCCTCCAGGCCGGACGGCGCTGGGAAAGGAGAGCGAGCTCTGCAACAGACGGCATCGTCACGCAGGAATTCCAAATGTGACCGAAATCGAGGCTTTAGCCGGTGCAGTTTGCGGCTTTGCTGGCCAAGAAACCGGCTGAAGCCTCCAATCCAGGTCCGATCAACGCCTACATTTGACCTTATCTGGAATTCCTGATCGTCACGCCGGAGACGTGGCCGACGGCTGGAGCTTGCCACGCGGTAGACCGTAACGTCACGCCGGAGAGGTGACCTACGGTTCAAGCGCCGGCGGCCAGGCCATGCAACGCGGCCACTCGCTGCAGCAAGGCGCTGATGTCGCGCTCGGGCCGGCGCGCCGGGCCAAACGGGTCCAGAATGACCGCCTGGCGATCTTGCAGCAGCCAGAGGGTGTTGTTGACGCCATGCGCCAGCACGTCCAGGTTGTAACCGCCTTCAAGGGCAAAGACGATCTTGCCTGCGCACAGTTCAGCGGCCATGTCCAGTAGTTCGCTGACCAGGTGTGCGTAACCGGTCAGAGACAAGGTCATGCCGGCCAGCGGATCATCCCAATGCGCATCGTAGCCGGCCGACGCCAGGATGAGCTGAGGCTGGAAGCGCCGCGCCAACGGCCAGAGGATGCGTTCGTAGATCGCGGCGTAGCCCTGGTCGCCCACGCCGGGCGGCAGCGGCACGTTGGCGGTTGCGCCCACGCCCGGGCCCGCGCCCGTCTCGCTGATGCTGCCCGTGCCGGGGTAGTACGGGTACTGATGGGTGGAAAAAAAGAGGACGCCTGCATCGTGGTAAAAGATATCCTGCGTACCGTTGCCATGATGCACGTCGAAGTCCACGATCAGGATGCGGGTCAGGCCGCGTTCGGCCTGGCAGGCGGCTGCGGCCAGGGCCACGTTGTTGTAGAGACAAAAGCCCATGGCCTCCGCGGCGGTGGCGTGATGACCGGGCGGTCGCAGCAAGGCAAAACCGTTGCCGGCCTGACCATCGAGCACGGCCAGGGTGAGGTTGGTCAAACCGCCGGCCGCTAGCCGGGCGGCCAGGGCCGAGGCAGGGCGCACGTAGGTATCGGGGTCGAGATAACCGCCGCCCTGTCGGGCCAACGCCTCGACATGCGCCACATGCTGAGGGGAATGGACGCGCAGCAGGCGCTCGTCGCTCAAGGGCGTGCAAGGCACGGCCTGCACCTGACGCAGACAGCCGGTCTGTGTCAGCAGGGCCAGGGTTCTCTGCAGCCGGTGGCGATTCTCAGGGTGGCCGGGCAAATCATGCTCACGCTCGGCCGCGTCGTAACAATAGGCAGTCGTTGGCATCGTTTCCCATCCTTCGCGCCGGGGTGCGTCCTCTATCTGCCGGAACTTTAGCATAACACGCTCTTTCAGAAAAATGGAGAACCCATGATTCAATCTGTCGAAAAACCACGCGTCGTCACCGTCAACCGCCAGGCAGGTCTGCTGGTGATTGACTGGCAGGACAGTCATTACAGCGAGTATCCCCTCAGCGGCATCCGGGCGGTCTGCCCGTGCGTCTCGTGCCGCGGCGGTCATACCGAGATGGCTAAGCCAATCGCCCGTGCCCAGTTGTTTGCCCGGCCCGTCGGCTCCAGCGAGGTGCAAGGCGCTGAGTTCGTCGGCGCCTACGCCATCAGCTTTACCTGGGCCGACGGTCACAACACCGGCATCTACACCTGGAGTCTGCTGCGCAGTTTGTGTCCCTGTGCAGCGTGTGATGAGGAGCGCGAGCCGCAAGCTCATGCTCACGGCGCAGATGACCCGCCCTCACCTTGACCGCTGACCTCCCTCGCTCGTCATACTCGGTGAGAGGTGCATGAGCAACAACCGTGAAGGCCGCGTCCATGCCAGGTAGACCAGGCCAGCTTGCCCAAGCCCAGGCGCTCAGTTCCAGCAGCGACCTCGATCAACGCTTCGAGGCGTTGTTTCGCGACCTGCGCCAGCCGGTGCTGAACTATCTTTTTCGCCTGCTGGGCGACGCGGAGCAAGCCGAGGATGTCTCCCAGGAATCGTTCGTGAAAATCTATCGCTCCCTGCCCGGTCTGCCGGCCGATGCCAACGCCCGCGCCTGGGTCTACCGCATCGCCACCAACACGGCCTATGACGTGCTGCGGCGCCGGCGCTTGATCCGCTGGCTGCCTCTGCTGCGTCCGGCCGAGGAGAGTGACGGTCATGAGCGTCGTGAGATCGGCCTGCCTGAGTCGGTCAACGACATGGCGCAGTTGGAACAGCACCTCGACGTTCAGGCCGCGCTGAACCGTCTGCCGGCGGACCTGCGCACGCCGCTGCTGCTCTACAGCTACCAGGGGCTGAACACGGCCGAAATCGCGGAGATCATGCAAATCTCAC
>JAYRVL010000657.1:0-7612 GCA_041918575.1 Anaerolineae bacterium
CGGGTATCAGACGCCGAATTCATTCGGCGGGTATCAGACGCCGAATTCATGCGGCGGGTATCAGACGCCGAATTCATGCGGCGGGTATCAGACGCCGAATTCATGCGGCGGGTATCAGACGCCGAATTCATGCGGCGGTTCTGCAAGGCGCGGTGGACGAGGGCCAACGCGACGGGCAGGACGATGAACAGGAGCATGAACTTGTCGGAGACGATGCGCCGGAAGAAGGCGTAGGCCAGGTTGCCGTGGCGATGAAAGGGCGCGGCCAGGAAGAAGAGCACCTGGAAGCTGGTGAGGAACAGGGCCAGGTCCTGGCGCCGCGTCAACTGTTTGACCAGGGTGTAGAACGAGGCCAGCGCGCTCAGGACGAGAAAGACCGGCAGATGGCGCCCCAGCACGTCGCCCAGGTCAGCGCCGCTGAGCCGGGCCACGAAGGCCGGAATGAGGCCCCAGGGGTTGAGCGCGGCGCGCGGCGGCACAGGCAGACCGGAGCCGAAGAGCGGGTCGAGGCCGGTCAAGGGCTGATCCTCGAAAACCGGGCGCGTAAAGCCGAGGTATGCAATCTGGTCCCCATCCAACCCCCCGCGGCTGGCAATGAACGCCGCGGCGACCAGGGCTGCGAGGAGCAGGAGAAATTGGAGAGCGGAGAGCGGAGAAGGGGAGAAGGGGAGAGGGGGAGAAGGGGAGAGGGGGAGAAGGGGAGAGGGGGAGAAGGGGAGATTGGAGACCACAAAACGGCGAATTCTCGTCTTCCACGTACCCGATCTCTGATCTCCGATCTCAGATCCCTGTCCTGAGACCAGAGACCGGAGAGCTTCTGCCTTCCACGTACCCGATCTCTGGTCTCTGATCTCAGATCCCTGACCTCTGGAAACCAGCACGAGAATGAGCAGCAGTCCGCCGAAGAGCCATTGAAACGCGCTGAGGGTAAGGTGCAGGGCCAGGGTGGCGCTGGCGGGGAGGATGAGGAGGGCGAGGCTGAAGGGAAAGGCCAGGCCGAGGCGCTCCACGCGGTCGAGGGTGGGATCAGGGAGCAGGCGGCGCAGCAAAAGCCAGCCGGGCAGCAGCAAGACCAACCCGTAGGCCAAACCCACCGCGAGCGTGGTCAGCATGTCGCCTGATCCGTTCCGGTCAGCGCGCGGTGCAGGGTGGCGGCCAGCGCTTCGTAGTCGAAGGGCTTTTGCAGCCAGGCAACCATGCCCAGGGCCAACAGGGACTGTCCTTCGCCTTCGACGGGGTAGCCGGTCATGGCAATCACTTTGATGCCCGGACGCACGGCCCGCACAGCCTGAAGCAGCTCAACCCCGCCCATCCTGGGCATGACCAGGTCGGTCAGCACGAGTGCGATCTGGGTCGGGTCGCGAGTGAAAATTTCCAGCGCGTCCTGGCCGTTGGCTGCTTCCAGGACGTTGTAGCCCAGGGCCTCCAGGGTGTCGCGCATCACTTCGCGCGCGGTCGCCTCATCTTCGACGAGCAGGATGGTCTCATGGCCCCCGATCAGCGGCTCCTGCGCGGCGCATTCAGCGGCCGGCGCGGCCAGCGTGACCACGAGCGGCAGGTAGATGATAAACGCGGCGCCCTGACCGGGCCGGCTTTCCACGGTGATGCAGCCATCGTGCTGGGCGACGATGCCGTAGGCCTGGGCCAGGCCAAGACCGGTGCCCTTGCTGTGCTCTTTGGTGGTGAAGAACGGTTCGAAGATGTGCGGCAGAACAGCGGCCGGAATGCCGGGGCCGGTGTCGCTGACGGTGAGGCGCAGCCACGCGCCCGGGGTCAGTTCGGGCAGCGGCGGCGGCGCGCCGGCGCTCACATTTACGCGAGCGAGCGAGAGGCGCAGCACGCCGCCCTGTGGCATGACGTCACGCGCGTTGATGGCAAGGTTCATCAGGGCCTGCTGCAAGCGCGTGGGGTCGCCATCAACGATGTACTCCGGGCTGTCGTAGCTCAGCCTGATCTGGATGTTTTCTGGCAGGGTGCGTTCCCACAGGTGGACCAGTTCTTTGGTGAACGGCAGCAGGTCCACCGCGCTGCGTTCCATGGCCGAGCGCCGGCTGAAGTCCAAAATTTGCTGGATGAGCCTGGACGCATGGGTGGCCTGCTGGCTCATGGTGACGAGTCGCTGGCGGTCGCGTTCGGGCAGCGGCGCACGCATCAGCATCTGCGAGTAGAGGGTGATGACGCTGATGATGTTCTTGAAATCGTGCGCGATGCCCGCGGCCAACTGGCCGATGGCGGCCAGGTGTTCCTGCTGCTGCACGCGGCCGAGGAAAGCGCGTTCCTGCGTGACGTCGCGCAGGATCAAGACCCAGCCGTCAGCGCCGGGCGCAGGAGCGCTGACCGCCGCGCCGGCCGTGGCTTCGCCTGACGCGCTGTGCAGCGGGCGGGCCATGACCTCGAAAATGTGATCGGCGCTGGTCAGTTCGTGGGCCAGTCCGCTGGCGGGCGTCTGCAGCAGGACTTCGATAGGCTGTCCGGCCAGGGCCAGCAAATGCTGTTCGGGCAACCACGACGCCAGCAGCGCCAACGCCTGGCCCGCGCCGGGGTTGGACAACACCACGCGCAGGTCGGCGCCCAGCAGGAGGATGCCATCGGGCACGGTGTTCATGATGGCTTGCACCCGCGCGGCGTAGGCTGCCAACTGCTCGTTCAAGGTAACGCGCTGCAAGGCGCGGGCTACCATATCGGCAATGGCAACCAGGGCGCGCAGGTCAACCGGGCCGATGGGGATTGGCCGGCCGATGCTCAAGACGCCCACCGGCGTTTCGTCGGCGATGAGCGGCACGACCGCCGCCCACTCCGGCCCTTTCACCAGGTCGGGACGGGCCAGGCGGCCGTCAGTGCGCACATCGGGGCTGACGTAGGGTTGCCCGCTCGCCAGCACCTGCCCGCTGATGCCCGCGCCGGGCGCCAACTGCATGCCGGTGACTGCAGCCCACGTGCCGGCCGCCAGCTCCACCGTCAGGCCTTTGGTTGCTGGATCATAGGTCGAAAGGGAGGCGCCGCGGGCCTGGAAGAGCGCCAGGGCTTCACCCACCACGATCTCGATCATCTCGCGGCGGGTGCGCGCACTGCGCAGCGCGGCGCTCATGCTGGTAATGGCGGCCAGCTCTTGTTCGCGCTGTTTGGCCTGGGTCACATCGCGGCCAATGCTGATGTAGGCGATGGGCCGATTGTGCTCGTCGCGCACCGTGGAAATGGACTGATAGGAATACCACAGCTCGCCGTTCTTGCGCCGGTTGACGATCTCGCCGGTCCACGAGCCTTGCGCTTGGATGTCACGCCACATGGTTTCATAGAAAGCCTGGCTGGAGTGCGGAGAGCGCAACAGACTGGGTTTTTGCCCAATGGCTTCGGCGCGCGCGTAGCCGGTCAGGGTTTCGAAGGCCGGATTGACATCCAGGATGATGGTGCGCATGTCGGTGATGACCATGGCATCGGACGCGCTGGCGAACATGTCGCGGTAGAGGCGCACCTGCTGGAACAACGAGATGCGGCGCAGCGCGTTGCCGGCCAGGTTGGCAATGCCGCCCAGCAGGCGCAAATCGTCCCCATTCAGTTTGGCGGGACGCCGCACGCCCACTTGCAGCGTGCCGATGATGCGTGCGCCGTCGGTCATGGGAATGCAGGCCATCTGCACCTGCGGGTCCAGGGAAGCCAGCAGCGGACAGCCGGGCTGACCGCGGCAAATGCCGCCGACGCGCAGGCTGCAGAGCGCCGGCATCTCATCCAGGGCAAAGCGGCGACCGGCCAGGGATTCGGCCTGACCGCGGCCTTGCTGGACAACCAGGTCATCGGTCACGTCGCGGACCATGATGACGACGCTGTCCGCGCCCAGGGCCGTTTCGGCATGGCGAGCCAGGGTCGCGACCATTTCATCGGTGGAAAGTTCCAACTGGAGAGTAGCCGACAAATCAACCAGCGCAGACACCTCGCGCAACCGTCGCGCCTGCGCCGCCTCAGCCTGCTTGCGGCGCAGCACCTCGCCGAGCTGTGCAGCCACCCCGGCCACCAGTTCGATCTGATGGGCGTTGGCCGGTCGCGCCTCGCCGCCAATGAAGACGAACACCATGCTGACCTGGTCATCGGTCAGCACCGGCATTGCCAGGGCCGTTTTCAGGCCCGCCTGTTCAGCCAGGGTGCGCCGCCAGAAGTTGTCATCCTGTGTGACATCGTGTTTCCAGACCGGGGCGGCCCTTTGCCAGGCTGCCCCGGGCAGACCCGCTCCCCGCGTAAAGGCAACATCCGCACTGGCTGTGACAAACGCGGCCAGCGCGTCATCGTCAGCGTGCCAGACCGGACCGCGCACCAGCACAGTTCTCTCTTGATCGAACAGCCAGGCTTCGCCCAGGCGCCAATCGCCCACCGCACAGATGCGCTGCAAGACCAGGCTGAGGGCGCTCTCCAGGTCAACCGCCTGAGCGATGTCCAGCGTGATGGTCTGCAGGAGGCGTTGTTCGGCCTCGGCGCGCTTCTGTTCGGTGGTATCCAGGGCGACCGAGAGCATACACCGTTCGCCGTTCCAGGTGATGAGTTGAAGGGAGACCAGGGCCTGGCGTATTTCGCCGGCGCGGCTGCGAAAGGACAGTTCCAGGTTGCGCGCCGTCCCGACGGCGACCAACTGCTGCACGATGACCTGGCGCTCGCCCAAGTTGGCCCAGATGTTGAGTTCGCTCGTGCGGCGGCCGATCACCTCATCGCGGCGATAGCCGAACATCTCCAGGAAAGCGGTGCTCACCTCGATGACGCGGCCATCCGCCAGGGTGGTGATCCCCATCGCTACGGGGACGGCATTGAAAATGATGTTCAGGCGATCATCGGTCTCGCCCGCGCCGGTCGCAGATTGAGTGGTCATCTTGAGTTTTGCCCTTTACGATCAAGGGCAGATGTTAGCATATCGAGCGACAGAGCGCAAATGCCCAAAAGGCACAGGCCCGCGCCGAGGGTCAGGGCGAGCGGCGCGCCCCAGGCGCTGGCGCCGGCGCCGATGAGCAATCCGCCCAACCGCCCCCCGCCAATGCTGAGCAGCGCGTAGAAGCTGAGGACGCGGCCGCGCAGATCGTCCGGCGTTCGCAGTTGCAGGCTGGCGTTGGTGAGCGCCTGTGAGATGACGAACGCGGCGCCGCTCACCGCCAGCAGCAGGGCCGACAGGCCGGCGTGCGTCGAAAGAGCGAAGGCGATCTGGCCCAGACCGAAGATGACGCCGGCGCCGATCAGCAGCAGCCTTTGCTGCGCGGGCCGGCTGCCGGCCGCGGCCAATCCACCGCCCACCGCGCCCACGCCCACCGCGGCCATCAGCAGGCCCAGGCCCGTTGCATCCACGTGCAGCACATCTCGCGCAAACACCGGCACGATGACATACGGGGCAAAGACCAGGCTGCACAGGCTGAGGATGCCGATCATGCGCAGGAGGTCCGGCTGGCCCCGCAGCCAGGTCACGCCCGCCATCACGCTGCCGTGCAGCGAACCGCGGCGGCTGAGCGCGGCCGGGAAGGGCAGGCGCAGACGCAGCAGGGTGAAGATGACCAGGGTGAAGCTGACGGCGTTGATGCCAAAACAGCCCGCTTCGCCCACGCGGGCGATGAGGATGCCGGCCAGCGCCGGGCCGATGACGCGGGCGGCGTTGAACGCGGCCGCGTTCAGCCCCACTGCGTTGGGCAGATCGGCCGGGCCGACGATTTCCAGCAGCAGCGACTGCCGGGCCGGCACGTCCAGCGCGCCCAGCGCGCCCAGCACGAATTCGAGCGTCATGATGTGCCAGACCTGGATCAGCCCCAGCGCGGTGAGCAGGGTCAGGAGCAGGGCCTGCAGCAGCAGCCCGCTCTGCGTCAGGATGACCAGCCGGCGCCGGGGGATGCGGTCGGCCAGCGCGCCGCCGAGCAGGGTGAGGGGGATCACCGGCAGAAGCGGCAGGAACCAGGTGGCGCCCAGGGCCAGCGCGGAGCCGGTCAGCCGGTAGACCAGCCAGCTCTGCGCGGTGGTTTGCATCCACGCGCCGCTCTGCGAGAGCATCTGCGCCGCCCAGTAGCGGCGGAACTCCCGGTTGTGCAGGGCGCTGAAGAGGTGAGTCACGGTCTGAACCTCCCGTGAATGAATTCACGGTCTGATACACCAAAACCTGCCGAGGTGTTGGGTGCGCCGGCTGAATTCGTGAGATTTGCGGAGAGCGAATTCACGCCCCCAACTTCAACTGAAGACTGAAGGAAGACTGAAGAGTGAAGGACATGATGGTTTCAACTGTAGGCGCTCAGGTAGGTGACAATCACTGCAACGAACCGTTCAGCGTCCGCAATACTCTCGTTTGCCGTCAAGAGGTCGGCGTGAACGACCTCGCCGTAGTCATGGATCTGCCGGCGCTGGAAGGCCAGGTGCAGCGCACGCGAAAACTCAGGTGAGAAGACCCCTGTCTTCACGAAGTCGCGATCGAACAGTGCGATCGCGGCGCTGTGCTTGGAGGCGCCAAGCTGTCGGGTCGCCAACAGCGCCAGCAACGCATAGAACATGGCATAGTACGCCCGATTGACAGCGCCGCGAAAGGCCCCGGCATCACGCAGGAGTGTTGCTTCGGCAAGGGTTTCTGAGGCCTGTTGCAGGCGATAACGAACCAGGTCCTGCAGCTGCACACGGTTCATACCGGTACACCCTCAGCCATGATATGCTGGATGAGCGGGCTGGCGCCGACCGGGCCGGTCTCGAGTTCGTCGCGCGTCACCACGAACGGTGCGATGACCAGGCCCGCGGCAAAGCCGATCTCCCAGGCCAGCTCGCCGATGCGTCGTCGTGTGGCGGGGGTCGCGGTCTCCAGCTCGATGAAGATGTCCATGTCCGATTCTCGCGTGGCATTGCCGCGTGCGCGTGAGCCGAAGACGCGCACGTCAACCGGCTGGCCGATTGCAGTCAGATGCCGTTTGAAGGTCACGGCCACGCGACGGTCCGCGGCCGATAGCGGTTGTGATCGCGCCGTGTAGAGACCAGCAGGGGCGCCGGTTTCCCGCAGCACAGCGGCGCCTGGATCGCCATACAGGCCCTCCAGACCGTTCCGTTCTTCCTGGGTGAGGTATTCTTTGGGCATCGCCCATCGCGCCTGGTCAGACATCATCTTCTCCCCGCACCAACTGCTCGTGTTTGATTTTATCATTCGCAAACAAAGCCGTCAATCAGAGGACTTTGACTCGCCGCCCATCCTCCAACCGCACCTTGACCTTGTCCGTCAGGGCAGCGTCCAGGCAGTGGTCGCCTCATTGATCCCTTCGCCGGGTGCGGGGCGCAGCGTGCCCGCGCTGGGGGTGCTGGCCAGGCGCTGCGCCTGGCGTTTGCCCGGCCAGAACAGGCCGAAGTGCTCGGCGTCGCGGCCCTCGTCCTCCACGCGATCGCCCAGGGCCTCGCGCAGCGCCTCCCCGTTGATCTTGCCGTCCGCAAAGGCTTCGGGCGCAATGGCAGCCAGCGCGTCCAGGCGCTCCTGGTCGAAGGTGAAGGTGGGGCGGAGTTTGGTGATGGGCATGGGTGTCTGTTCCTATCGTGTCATTGCAGTGCAATTCGTGGCAGAGGAATCTGGCTCTTCTTGCCACGAATGACACGAATTTCTTTTGGTGTCAATTCGTGCAATTCGTGGCAG
>JAYRVL010000658.1:0-1600 GCA_041918575.1 Anaerolineae bacterium
AGTGAAGGAACAGGCTTCATCCTCGTCCTTGACGACTACCATACGATTGACTCCAAACCGGTTGCCGAGATCCTCGCCTTCCTGGTCGAGCGCCAGCCGCCGCAGATGCGCCTGGTCATCGCCACCCGCGAGGATCCGCCGCTGCCCCTGGCCCGCTTGCGCGCCCGGGGGCAAATGACCGAGCTGCGCGCCGCCGACCTGCGCTTCACGCCCGCGGAAGCGGCCGACTTTCTCAATCGGGTGATGGGCCTCAACCTTTCGGCCGGGGACATTGCCGCGTTGGAAAATCGTACCGAGGGCTGGATCGCCGGCCTGCAACTGGCGGCGCTGGCGCTGCAACATCAACCCAACCCGACGGCCTTCAGCGAGACCTTTCGCGGCAGCCACCGTTTCGTGCTGGACTACCTGGCCGAGGAGGTCATCCGCCAGCAGGGCGAGGCGCTGCGCAGCTTCCTGATCCAAACCAGCGTCCTGGAGCGTTTCAACGCCGATGTCTGCTGCGCGCTCACCGGGCGAGGGGACGCCCAAGCGGTCATCGCACAATTGGAGCAGGCCAACCTGTTCATCGTGCCGCTGGATGACGAGCGGGTCTGGTATCGCTACCATCACCTGTTTGCCGATTACCTGCGCACCCTGCTGACCAAGTCTGAACAAAGCCGGTTGTATCAGCAGGCATCGGCCTGGCACGAAACCAACGACCTGGTGGGCGAGGCGGTGCAATATGCGCTGGCCGGCGGTGATACTGACTTCACCGCAGCTGTCATCGAGCGGGCCTTGCAGCGCGATGCGACCTGGTCGGCCGGCAACCTGGCGCAATGGCTGTCCTGGCTGGACGCCTTGCCGCAGCCGGCCTTCCAAAGCCGTCCGCAGTTGAACCTGGACGCCTCACGCATCCTGTATCTTGCGGGACGCTTCGAGCTAGCCGAATCCCACCTGATGCAAGCCGAACAAGCGCTGGAAGCGGCGCCGGCGCTGCCTGACGCGGAACGCGGACAAGTGCAGGCGCTGGCTGCGCTCTATCGCGGCGCGATCGCGGCCATGCGCGGAGATGCCCCGCAAGCCATTGCGCAGATTGCCTTTGCGCAATCCCGAATCCCTCGCAAAAATCACCTGGCGCATGCCCGCGCCTTGTTCAGCCTGGGGCTGGCGTACGAGATCGCTGATCAGAACGGGACGGCCGTCGCGAACTATTCACACGCCAGCGCGGAAGCCAAAGCGGCTGGGGTGCTCTTCCTGGCCATCCATGCGCTCTGCGCCGCGGCGCAGGTGCAAATCCGGCAAGGCCGCTTACACCAGGCCGAGCAGACCTGTCGCGCCGCCATTCAACTGGCCGCAGGCGCCCGCCTGCCGCCGCTGGGGCTGGCGTACACGATTCTCGGCGGCATTGCCCTGGAGCGCAACGATCTGGCTGCGGCCGAAAAACTGCTGGCGGATGGCATGGCGCTGGCCCGGCAGGGCGGCTTGATGGAAGATGTGATCCTGGGGCTGGCGTCTCTCGCCCGCCTGCGGGGCTGCCAGGGCGACACACGCGGGGCGCTCGCCGCCATGCAGGAAGTCAAGTCCATCGTACAGGCGTATGGCATTCAGCACATGGATGTAC
>JAYRVL010000659.1:0-2335 GCA_041918575.1 Anaerolineae bacterium
TCCCTGTTCCGCGGCGCCGGGCTGCACCTCTTTGGCCTGACCCTGCCGACGATGGTGCAGGACTACATCGGTGCGCTCAACGTTTACCTGGCGCTGCCGTTCCTGGCCCTGGGCGGCGTGAACGTGCCCGCGCTGCGCGCTCTGCCCATCGTCAGCGCTGCGCTGACGCTGATCTTTCTCTACCACTTCGCCGCGGCCGCGTTCAACCGGCGCACGGCCGGCCTGGCAACCCTGCTCCTGGCCGTCAACCCTTCGTTCGTCTTTTGGAGCCGCCAGGGCATTCTCGTCACCAACATCACCGTCACCTTTTTCTGCGCCAGCCTGTGGACCGCCTGGCGCTGGCAGCAGACGCGGCGGCCGGCCTGGCTCTGGCTTACCGGCCTCCTCTGGGGTCTCGGCCTGTGGACCAAGCTGCTCTTCGTCTGGGCCATCGGCGCCATGCTGGCGATCGCCGGCATGGCCTGGCTCTGGCAGCAGATACGATCTCGGTCGCTCACTGCGCAGCGGACGTCTGCACGCCATTGGATCGGCTTTGGGTTGGCCTTCCTGGCCGGCGCCTGGCCCCTGCTGCACTTCAATCTGCAGACCGGCGGCACGCTCGCCAGCATCGTGGGCAACCTGAACACCTCGTACTACGGCGTCAGCAATGCCCATTTCACCGACAACCTGGCCCGGCGCATCGAACAGATCGGCATTCTCCTGCAAGGACATCACTTCTGGTACCTGGGCGAGGTCTACGCCAACCCGGCCGCGCCCTGGGTGCTGGCCGGTCTGCTGGCCGCCATGATCCTGGTCGGACTGGAGGTCTACCTGGGCTTCGAGGCGCGCCAGCCAGATCAAGACGACTGGCCGGCGCCGGCCTGGCTGGCGCGCATCGCTGCGTCAGCCCCGACTCACTGGCGTCGTGTGCTCGCCCTGGCGCTGCTGGCCGGTCTCATCGTCGTGCAGAGCTGCTTCACTGTTTCGGACCTGTTCATCACCCATTTTGCGCTGCTCCTGCCGCTCCTGCCGCTGCTGGGCGCGGCCGCGGCTGATCTGCTGGCGCAGCACGGCCGCCGGCCTGCCCTGCTGGCCTTTGCGGCGCTGTTGGTTTGGGGCGGCTTCGATGCCTGGAATACCGTGCGCT
The DNA here is from genome assembly GCA_041918575.1 of Anaerolineae bacterium. GTDB lineage: Bacteria > Chloroflexota > Anaerolineae > SSC4 > Amarolineaceae > Amarolinea. Next base: position 1,127 of record JAYRVL010000659.1, read on the forward strand.
ACCACGCCGTCCTCACCGCCAGCGGCGGTTACGCGGCCCATTCTGACGTCTCCTATCGCCTGGCCGCCGACCTGGAAGCCCGGGGGATGACAGCGCCCATTGTTTTGGACTGGGGCATAGATGCGCCGGCCGCCTTCCTGACGCAGGGCCGGGTCGCGCCGATCGAAGCCTTTGGCTACGCGCGCCTGGATCAACCCGACGCCGATTTTGTCACGCGCCTGGCGCCCTTTATCGCCGACGCCAGCACCGTTTATCTCCTGCACACGCCGGAGTTCACCGTCTTTCAGGGCCGCCGCGAGGCGCTGCAGGCGCTGGCCGCGGGTCAGGGCCGCCGCCTGGAGGCGCTGGCGCTCTTCCGCGAACGCAGCGGCCGTCCTCAACTGGAACTGGTGCGGCTGATCTCCGCGCCGTAGCAGTCAATCCCGAACAAATTCGTAACTTAGACCTTTCCGGATAAAGCCAGTTGGCCTGGTTGCCGTTGTGTCCACTGGCTAACACAGTCCGTTCGTGGTAGAATGCACCCAACAACCCAGTGCGTGCGAGGGAGGTTACCATGAGCGAGACTAGTTCCCATCGTCGCAGCGAGCGGCGTCCGCTGGATCTGGCGCAACTGAAAAGCGACCCGACCAGCTTGCTCGCCTTTGGCGGCGACGATCCGGTGCTCCACAAGCTGGAAACCCGCCGGCTCTATGAAGCGGGTTATGCTGCGGAGGACATTGCCCAAGCCTTCGGGTTCAGTCGGCCCTATCTCTACGAACTGTGGGCCAAGCTGGCGACCGACGGGGTGGCGGCGCTGGACGATAAGCGTTGGGGTTCGGCGCCACGTGCGCGCACGACCACCAGCGAAGCGCAGGTGCTGCGGGCGAAGGCGCTGGCCCCGCAGCGTCGCGACAGTGATTTGGCGACGGAGTTCAAATTGGATCGTAGCACCGTCTACCGCTTGCTGAAGGAGCATGGGCTCCAAGACCTGCATCGGGTGTTGACGGCGGCGGCGACCTCCGACGCCGCACCAGGCTCTGCGCCGGCGACTGACGAGTCGCCGGCAAAAGGGGCCTTGAAGTCGTCCCCCATGAGCATCAAGTTTGCACCGGTACATCCCGGCGAGATCCTGCTGGAGGAGTTTCTGAAGCCATTTGGCATCAGTCAATACCGCTTGGCGCAGGACATTGGCGTCCATCCCCGTCGCATCAACGAGATTGTGCATGGCAA
>JAYRVL010000660.1:0-10105 GCA_041918575.1 Anaerolineae bacterium
AAAGCGGGCGGGCTGGACGCAGAACGGCTGTCAGAGGCCATGCTGGCCGCCGTGCGCCAGGCCCGTCAGGATGTCGCCGCCGCCTTCGGACAAAATGCCTCAGCAGGATTCGAAGCGGCGTGGGATCTGTGCCTGTACGCGGCAGAATGGTGAGGAAAAGACACTGGTAAGTTCCATCAACCTCTGTGGGATTCAGGTGTCAGGTCGCCTGGATGTTTGGATTGTCAGTCTGCAATCCGGCGGCTCGCGCAACAGTCAGCAGCTTGTCATCGGCAGAGACAAAAATGAGAGGAGCCAAATTCGCTTCAATCAACAGGCGGTGTACCACGAGCGCCGAAGCCAGCTGCACAGCATCGTACGCCCGGAGAGGGTATTGGTCGAGCAATTCTCCAGCTAAATCAACGACGGGTGACTCCAACTCGACAAAACGATAACGCAGCAGGCAATCTTCACTCAGTGCGCTAAGCGCATCGGCGTGATCATGGGGCTGAATAGATGCCTCTCGCCGGCGTCGAGCCAGCGCACTTCGCATCTCGACCACCGTGATCCTGGAGATCAGCACCATGTTATCGGTGGATTGGAAGATCGCAGTTTCCAACCAACGGCTGCCATCTTCCGCCACATAGCGTTTGACCAAGGCACTGGTGTCCAGATAATAAAAGCTCATCGAGCATCTCGCTCAGCCATGATCAGGTCAGACAGCGTTCCGGCCGCTCCGTACATCCGTGCAAGTTCAGCGCGGCGAGCCGATGAGATCTTTCGTATCACTCGGGACGGCTGCGGCGGCTTCACCAGGCCAGAAGCCTCCAACACGGCTGTGGCGCGTTGCAGCTCATCTCCCATTTTGTTTTCCACCTGGATACGCAGATGCACACGCGCCCGGTCCGGCAAACTGACAGGAGTCAGCAGGCGTAGAACGCCTTTCTCATAGATGGCAGTAGCTGTGGCAACCATTTCTTTGCACTCCTTGATTCTCCGCACTTCTCCGTTTTTCTGGGCGCCAGTGTAGCATAAGACGGGCATGGTGACAAGTATAATCTATGCCGAGCAGGCGCGCAGCCCGGCGACTGTGTTCACCGCGTATGGCGGCCGCGCCGAACCGCTGCTGCCGCCCGAAATACAGCAGCGGCTGCGCGCGGATCAAGCCCTGCTGCAGCGCCGCGCCTGCGACATGACCGTGGACGTGGAGCCGGGCCTGGCGCAGTTCGGCTGGGAGGGCCTGGTAGTCGCCGCGCTGAAGGATGTCAAGCAGCCGCGAGAAGCCCCGCTGCGCCTGCGCCTGGTCATCTTGCAAGCGCCGGCCCTGGGGCAGACCGATGCGCGCAGCGAGGCCGATTACGAAGAAGCGGCGCTGCTGCGCGAGCTAGCCGCGGCGCTGTTCCTCAAGGGCGTGCCCTGCATCGTCGCCATCCCGCCGCTGCCAGCCGAAGTCGCCCCCGCGGCGCTGGCCGGCCTGACCGCCGCGCTCATCCGCCTGCACAAAGCGGGCGGGCTGGACGCAGAACGGCTGTCAGAGGCCATGCTGGCCGCCGTGCGCCAGGCCCGTCAGGATGTCGCCGCCGCCTTCGGACAAAATGCCGCGGCAGGATTCGAAGCAGCGTGGGATCTGTGCCTGTACGCGGGAGGTCATTGAAAAAGAGGTTTCCATCCGTCTGTGGTAAAATAGGGACCAATGCAGGTTGTTCAACGTCTGGAAATGTTATTCGTGTTATGTACTGACTCCACATGAGGAGATAATGACGCAATTACCAGAAAATAATACTAACCTCAAGGCGATCTGCAATACTGGCCCACTAATCTCTGCTTTTCAATCGAACAGCCTTGCGTTGCTCGTCCAGGTATTTGCAGAAATTCGTCTCTCGAACGTCTGTCTCAGTGAGTCGGTTCGTCATGGTTGGGAAGCTGAGGTGCAGGCAGCGACTCCTCCTCTAGCGATCATTTCGCTGACAACACGAGAAGAACAGCGGGCTTACACCATTGCGGAACAAATCGCCCAGCATCCTGCCAACAACGATCCGGTCATCGAAAACCACTTGGGCGAAGCGCAGGCAATCACACTTGCTCTACGCCCCGAATACCAAACGGACGTTCTTCTCCTGGATGAACTTGCCGCTCGCGCCGTAGCCAGGCAATTGGGTGTCAAGCTCTCCGGTTTCCCTGGAGTACTGCTGCTGGCGGTGCAGATTGGCCTGATAACTGCAGACGATTTGAAACGACGCTTGGAACAATGTCGGCAGCAAGGCACTCATTACGGGGTGCCGTTCATTCAACGGGTCTATGAAATGGCACGACAGAATACGAGGCAAGGATGGAACAGAAATCAGTTCATGAACCAGAAGCGCCGATGATGAGCGCATCGGATGTGTGGGAGGACGCTTTTCAATTGGCAGACTTGCTGCGTCAAAACCTGTTCAAAACGGAGCCAATGGTACGCCTTCAGATTCCTTTCTCGCTGTTTCTCTCGGCGCTCGAGGAATTCAATCATGATGAGCTGTGGATCTTGCGCAGACGAGTTGAAGAACGCCTTGCAGCATGATCGCCCGCCAGGAAAATGACGCCGCTCAGCCTGCAGAGATATCCTGTACGATGCCGGTGACGGAGTTCGACTGCCAGCAGGCGCTAAAACCAAGCTCATCGAGCATCTCGCTCAGCCATGATCAGGTCGGACAGCGACGCAAATGACTCGCGAAAGTGTGTGGCTCAGAGCGCAGACGGCGCCCGGCGGCGGAACAGGCGCCAGACCAGCCAGGCCACAATCAGTACGATGAAGATCATCAGCGCGGGCACGATGATCGCGGTGAGCGAGACGGTCACGGCGACGGCATCTTCGATCGTGCTGATGATCGGATTGCCCAGCCCGGCCGTGGTCGCGCTGATCACCGGCCGCGCCGTCGCCTTGACCGCATGCACACTGCCGGCCAGGAGCAGCCCGCAGGCCAGCGCCAGCGCCGGATGCACATCGCTGATCGTGTGACTGCTGGCCGCAAACAGAATGGCCCCGGCCGCGGGCCGCACGAAGGTCTGGATGGCGTCGTTGATGTGGTCAATGCCCACGATCTTGTCCGCCAGTACCTCGATCGCCAGCAGCACCACCAGCAGCCCGATAATCCACGGATTCTCCAGCGTGTCCCACGGTGAACTCAACGCAATCAAATCGGTGAAACGCGCCAGCAGCGCCACCGTCAACAGCGGCACATACGCATTCAACCCGGCCGACGTAGACAAGCCAAACGCCGTCAAGATATTAGAAATCGCCTCGATCATCCTGCACCCCCCTAGTGTCAATGCTGAATGCTGAATGGTCAACCCATCACTATTCCTCGTTCAGCATTCCGCGTTCCTCATTCCTCGTTCAGGGTTCAGCATTCCGCGTTCAGCATTCCGCATTCAGCGTTCCTCATTCAGCTTCTCCGCCACCACATACACCCGCGCCGGGAACGGCCACATATTGGCGCCGCCGCAGGTCACCAGGGTCAGCTGCTCGTGACCGGTTGACCCCAGGATCGCCGGGACTTTATTTCAGGCATTGCTTTCCATCGTTTCCGCCTCCATGTTTGCACCCAATGACCTCATTATACTGCAAATCGAATGCTGGCACAGTTTACGCGCAGGAGAGCGTCAACCCCTCATTCATCACATGTCTTTGCCTTCTATGGTCTATGGTGTTATACTCGCGGCATTTGAACACCACAGTATGGGGATGGAGTTGTATGATTTACATTATTCGTGCGCGCGCGTCGCCGGAACAAATGCACGACATGCTGGCAACGCTCGGCGTCTACATCAAACTCGCTGTTGACGTGCAGAGGAACATCCTGGCTGGTGGAGGTGCGTTACATGCCGATTGCGAGTCGGCTCTGCTTGACGATGGTAGTAGCCAGGAGTTTGTATGGGGTGCAGACTGGAATCCATACTCTCAGGATGTCACGTTTGAGTCGCTGATTAACATTCGACCGCGGCAGGGCAATCGCTCACTCGATGTACGGTCTCAAGACCTGCGCAACAGTATCGCAAGAATCGTACGTGATTTACTGCAGGGTGTATCCTATGACTAACCTGGAACAAATCAAGCAGCGTTACATGCAGGACGAGGTTGCCATACGTCTCGGTGGAATTTCCGCCAACCTGGCGCGCATTGACTCGTTTTCCCGGCATTCGGCCAACAAGGCAGCAGCCTACTATCTTCTCGATGAAAGCAAGTATTTCATCGAGTGGACAGCCGCCCATACCGATCCCGATCGAGCAGCTGAGTTGGTGGAATTGCAGGTCAGCCTGGCGCGCTGGCAACGTCACTGGGATGCCATTTGGGATACACCGGTTCTCAGATCGCAGATCGCGCAAATGGCCCGGACCTGGTCCGATCACATCCTGGAAGCATCAGGGCTTCTGACAGACCGAGCAGAATGATCGCACGCAACTGGATCCTATCGCCACCATGACAACCTCGAACCAAACCTGGAAAAAACGCGGCGCCAGGCTGGCTGCCGGGCTGGTGTTCGCCAGCCTGCTGCTGCTCCTGGCCAGCTGCACGCTCTTCAATCGCCCCAAGCCGGACCCCTGGGCGGCTTACCGGGCCGGCCTCGCGCCCCTCAGCCAGCCCATCCTGGACAGCCGCAGCGATTGGCCCCGCTACGATCTGGACCTGCTCATTGACCCCGCAGCGCGCACCATCCAGGGCAGTCAGCAGGTCATCGTCACCAACGACACGCCCAGCGCCTGGGGCGACCTCTATTTCCGCCTCTTCCCCAACCTGCCGCACTTCGACGGCGATATGCAAATCGCCAGCGTGCGCGGGGCCGGCCGGCCGCTGCCGTTCAGCTATGCGGCCGACCGCACCGCCATTCGCGTGGCGCCGGCGCAGCCGCTGGCGCCCGGCGCTTCCCTCACGCTCGACCTGGTGTTCAGCGTCGAAGCGCCCGCGCCTTCCGCGCCCTACGTGTTGTTCGGCGCCAGCCAGGGCATCCTCAACCTGCCGCTGGCCTACCCGGTCCTGGCCGTCTTCGACCAGGCGGCCGCGGCCGCCGGCGAACCAATTCCCTGGCGCCTGGACATGCCCACGACCTACGGCGACACGGCCTTCACCCAGGCCGCGCTCTACCAGGTGACCGCGACCCTGCCCAGCACTTACACCGTTATCGCCGCCGGCGTGCTGCTCGGCCGCACCTCCACCCCTGACGGTCATGATACCTGGCGCTGGACCAGCGGCCCCATCCGTGAATGGATGATGACCCTCAGCCCCGATTTTCGCGTCGTCTCCACCAGCGCCTACAGCGCCACCGTCAACTCGTACTTCCTGCCCGGCGATGAGGCGGCCGGAAATCGCGCGCTGCAGGTCGCGGCCGCGGCCCTGCGCGTCTACCAGGATCAATATGGCCGCTACCCCTACCCCAACATGGACATCGTCGCGTCGCCCTTGCAGTACCGGGGCATGGAATTCCCCGGACTCGACCTGATCGGACTGGACCTCTATCGTCAGCGTATGCAAGACCTGGAATTCCTCATCGTGCATGAAGTGGCCCATCAGTGGTGGTACAACATGGTCGGCAACGACCCCGTGCGCACACCCTGGCTCGATGAGGGCCTGGCCGAATACTCGACTTATGTCTACTGGGAAGCGGTGCGCGGCCAGGCTACCGCGGAGAGTCTGCTGGCGAACCGCTGGCAAACACCGGTGACTTACGCCGCCAACAACGGCCTCGACGCCGTCGTCAACCAACCGGCCAGCGCATTCGGCGCGGGACGCTACGAAACCATCGTCTACGCCAAGGCCGCCCTGTTCTTTCACGCTGTGCGTCAGCAGGTGGGCGATGAGGCCTTCTTCCGCATCCTCCAAACCTACGTGCAGCGCTACCGTTTTCGTGAAGTCCAGCCCGGCGATTTCATCAGCCTGGCCGAGCGTCTGAGCGGCAAATCGCTGCAAGCGGTGTACAACGAATGGATTTTGAGCTACATCGCGCCATGAAATTACACACATCAAGCCGCCGAATGAATTCAGGGCGCAAGGGTGTTCCGCCGCAAGGCCGGCCTGCGCCGACCGGCAGCGCGTCCACGCGGATTACTGGTACACGGATTGACACCGATGGACACGGATATGAAAACGATCAGTGTGAATCCGTGTCGATCCGTACACCCATCGTGGCCCTGCTGCTGATCGCCGCGCTGCTCCTGAGCGCCTGCGCCGGCCTGCGGCGCATCCCAACGCCAACGCCCGCGGCAGCGCCGGTTGAACCAACGCGCGCCGCGGCGACGCCCACCGACGCCGCTTCCCCCGCGCCGACTGTCATGCCGTCCCCAACGCCGCTGTCGCCGGCCGCGCCGCCCGCGCCCGCCTCCTGGACCGACCTGACGCGCTTCGAGCAGGCGCTGCGCGCCTCCACGCAAACCGACCTGACCGGCGCGCAGCCCCCGCTGCACTATCAGCTCGAAATTCGCCTCGACCTGGAGCAGCGCCGCATCGAAGGCCGCGGCTGGATTCGCTTCACCAACACCAGCCCGGCGCCGCTGACCGAGATTCCGCTGCGCCTCTACCCCAACTTGGGCCGCGCCGACGCCGTCCTGCGCATCGTCGCCCTGACCATCGCCGGCGTTCCCGCCGCGCCGCGGCTGCTAGCCGAAAATTCGGCCGCCGTGGTCTCGCTGCCGCAACCATTGGCTTCGCAGGCTGCGCTCGAGCTTTACCTGGAGTTCGAGGCGCTCCTGCCTGCCGAAGGCGGCGGCAACCACAGCACCTTCGGGTTCGCGGGCGGCGTCCTGGCGCTGGCGCAGTTCTACCCCACCGTACCCCGCATCGGCTCGGCCGGCTGGGACTTGCAGTCGCCTCCCCTCTTTGGCGACATGACCACGGCCGACCCTGGCCTCTACGATGTCTGGATCACCGCGCCGGCCGCCATGACCGTGGTCGCGACCGGCGTCACCGTGCAAACCAGCGCGGCGGCCGATGGCGTCAAGACCTGGTACATCGTGGGCGGGCCGCAGCGTGAGTTCAACCTGGTGGGCAGCAGCGCGTTCACGGTCCAAAGCCGCCGCGTGGGCGATGTCGCCATCAACTCCTACTTCGATGCGGACGATGCCGAGGGCGGCGCGGCGGTCCTCGAATGGGCCAGCCAGGCTTTCGACATCTACCAGCAGGCCTTCAGCGCCTACCCCTACACCGAGTTGGACATTGTCGCCACCCCCACCGACGCCGGCGGCGTGGAATACCCCGGCCTTGTCGTCATTGCCGACCGCCTCTACGACCAGTTCGATGATGTCGGGTCCTTCTTCCAGATTGCCGTCGTGCATGAAGTGGCCCATCAGTGGTGGTACAACCTGCTCGGCAACGACCAGGTGCGTGAGCCGTGGCTGGACGAAGCCATCACCCAGTATGCTACCGTGCTCTTCTACGAAGACCGCTACGGCGCTGAGGGCCGCGCCGGCGTGTTGAGATCGTTCAACGAGCGCTGGAACCGCGTCAAGGCCACCAACGACCAGCCGATTGGCCTGCCGGTTGCCAGCTACGAGGGCCGCGCTTACGGCGCCATCGTCTACGGCAAAGGTCCGCTCTTCCTGTTGGCGCTGCGGGAACAGATGGGTGACGCGGTCTTCGCGCAGTTCCTGGCAGACTTCAGCACGGCCTACCGCTGGCGCACCGCGACCGCGGACGATTTCCTGGCCGCGGCCGAAAAAGCCTGCGCGTGCCAGCTCGACGGTCTCTTTGCCGAATGGGTGTTCCCGCCCTGAGCGCCTTCGATGTCTGGCGTCCAGCCATTCCGAACGCAGTCACATGTTCACCGCCGAGGTTGCAGAGAGCGCAGAGGAGTCGTCCCGTAGGGACGATTGGATGAGGCTACTCCTGCCACGACTGCGGAGGATGAATTCAACCGTCCCCCTGGGGCGGAGACCGGTTGTGCGATCACGGATGACCGGCTAGTGTCACATGACCCTGCGCCCGTATCTCGATGGTGTTTCCCCATGACGCGCTTACGTTCGTTCTTGATCTTCGTCTGCCTCCTGGCCGCGGCGCCCACGGGCCGCGGCCAGGCGCAGGCGCCCGCGCCGCTCACCCGCCTGACGCTCGATCCGGTGGCGCAGCTTGGCGGCCCCAGCCTGGCCGTTGCCCTGGCCGGCGACTTCGCCTACCTGGGCGTTGGCGGTCAGGTGTGGGTGCTGGACATTCGCCAACCGGCCGCGCCCGTCGTCATTGGGCAGAGCAAGCCGCTGCCCGCCGTCGTTCAAGACCTGGCCCTGGCCGGCGGGCTGCTTGCCGTGGCCGCGGGCGACAGCGGCCTGCATCTGCTCGATGTCAGCGCCCCCGCTGCGCCGGTCTGGCGCGGCGGACTCGATACCAACGGCCGCAGCCTGGGCGTGGCGGCTGTCGGCGCCCTTGTCTTCCTGGCCGAAAGCGGACCGTTCTTCGGCGGCTTCAAGATCATCGAAATCAGCCGGCCGGACGCGCCGCGGCTGCTGAGCGCCTGGCGCCTGCCCGAGGCGCGGCAGGTCAGCCTGGCGAACGGCCGCGCCTTCGTGGCCGCGGCCGACAGCGGCCTGCACATCTTCACTGTCCAAGATCCAACCGCGCCCCAGCACCCGGCTGTTGTTCCCCTGGCCGGCGCGCAGGACATCGCCCTGGCCGGCGATCTCGCCTTCGTCGCGCTCGGCGCGGCCGGCCTGGCCGTGCTGGCCGTTGACAACCCGGCCGCGCCGCGCTTCATCGGCCAATTCGATGATGGCAACGGCGTTTACGCCATCGCGGTGATGAACCAGCGCGCCTTCCTCACCGATTCCTTCGATGGCTTTCGTGTGCTCGACATCAGCGATCCGAGCCGACCAACCCCGCGCGGCACCTTCGCCGCGGGCGCGCCGCTCTTTGGCCTGGCCCTGACCGGCAGCCTGGCCTTCGTCGCGGCCGGCCGCAACGGCCTGCTCATCCTCGACACCGGCGACCCGTCCGCGCTCAACCTGACCCTCGCCACCCCCGGCCCCGCGCTCGACCTGGCCGTGGCGAATGATCTGGCTTACGTGGCGGACGGCGCGGGCGGTCTGCAGATCGTCAACGTGCATGACCCCACCTTTCCTTTCATCGTCGGCGGCCTGGCGCTGCCCGGCGTAGCGTCTGGCATCGTCCTGACCGACGCCCTGGCCCTGCTGGCGGCCGGCGACAGCGGCCTGCACCTGGTGGATGTTCACGACCCGGCCAATCCATCCTTGCTGGGCAGCTTCGACACGCCGGGCCGCGCGGACGGGGTGGCCATCAGCGGCAGCCTGGCCCTGGTAGCCGATTGGATCGGCGGCCTGCAATTGGTGGATGTCAGCAACCCCGCGCAGCCCTGGCGCGTCGCCAATCAACCGATCCGCGGCGGCGCCAACCGGGTGGTGGTCAGCGGCGCGCTGGCCTTCGTCACCGCCGGCGATAATGAGGAATTTCCGGGCGGTCTGCAGATCATTGACCTCAGCGACCCCGGCCATCCCATCGTCGCCGGCGAATACCTGGGCTTTGCTGCGACCGATGTTGCCCTGCAAGGCAGCCTGGCGTATGTCACCGTCGCCGACCGTGGACTCTTCGTGCTCGATGTTGGCAATCCGGCCGCGCCCCGCCTGCTCGGCAGCCTGACCACGCCTGGCCGCGCCCACAGCGTGCGCGTGCAGGGCAGCCTGGCGACCATTGCCGACGGCCACAGCGGTATTCAGATGGGCGATGTCAGCAACCCGGTCGCGCCCATGCTGATCGGCGCGTTTGCCACAGACGCCAGCGCCTGGCGCGTGCATCTGCTGGGGGACCTGGCGCTGGTCGCGGCCGACTCGGCCGGCCTGCAGTTGCTCGATGTGCGCCGACCCGTCAGTCTGCGCCGCGCGCTCCCCACGCCGAGGATGGTCTGGCAGACCAGCGCCAGCGAGACGCCCACGCCAACCCTCTACCTGGCGGCCGAGTTCGGCGGTCTGCACCTGGTGGAGGCGGCCGAAGCTGGCCGGTTGACCTGGCGCGGCGCGGCCAGCCTTTTTCCTGGCTGGGCCGCGTTCACAGCCGCGGCGCCTCCGCTGGCCTTTGTCGGCGATGCGCGCTGGGGTGGTCTGACCATCTTCGACGCGGCAGACGCGGCCGCGCCGCAGCGCCTGGCCGGCCTCGACC